>DATEMU010000013.1 GCA_035275405.1 Phycisphaerae bacterium | reverse complement strand
GGGCGCGCCGCTGGCCTTCTTGGCCTTGCCCTTCGTCGGTTCCGCCGCCGTCGCCTTGGCGGCGGCCTTCTTCGTGGTCTTGTTCTTCTTGCTCTTACTCATCGATCTACTCCTTACAAAAGGTTCTGCCGCGCCTACGCGACGCGGCGTTGTTCACAATCATTCGCCGTAGATGAATTCTGCGAGGCCGGCAGCCAAGAGGTCGACGATCTTCTGGGCGAGCGGCGTGGCGGCGGGGATGTCCGCGCCGCGATCCCAATTGAAAACCGTCGCGCGGTCCTCGCTCCGCCGGAGCCACAACTTGGAGATGCGGCTGTCGTCCAGTTCGTAGGATTCCGATTGGGCGTGCTCGGCGAAGACCAACGCCTCGAAATGGTGTCCGGCAATCGCTCCTGTCACCCACGCCCCACCGCTGTGGGTGCGGCGCTGGAGCTTCTTGATCTCCATCGAGTCCAGCAGGTCGAGGGCGTCGTCTTCGTGTTCGGTTGGGTTGGCGTTCTCGGTCATCATCGTTTTTTCCTTCGCATGTACGCCCCATGCGTACAATCCCATGAGGGCGACTCTCGCGACCGGAAGCAAGGCCTTTTGGCCGTAATTCCGGCCGGAATTCGCAGAATCTTTATTGGTTATTTACGCCAGATCGCCGATCGTCAGGCGCGCCAATTGCATGGCTGCGGTCCCTGGCCACGCGCCCCGGCCCAACCGGCGTACCGATGCCACGGCCATGACATTGACCCGGCCTTCCCAAAGTCCTGGAGGGCGGCGTAATGGCGGCGGAGGTCGCAAGCCCGGCCCGGCCCGCGCTGAATCCCAATGCGCTTTCCGTGGATGATGCTGCGCGAATGCTTAGCGCAGCGGGTGGACAACTCATCACCGCCGAGATGATCCAGGCCGACCTCGCCGCCGGCGCGCCGGTGAATGGCGACGGCACGATCAATCTCATCCATTACGGGGCCTGGTTGGTGAAGGAGATGGCTGCCGATGCCAATTAACCCGGCCAGCCTCGGTCCGACGGAAGCGGTCATCCTCCTCAATAGCACGCCCGTGGGTGAAGTCGTCAGCGAGCGGCAACTCTATCGCCATCGCGAGCGAGCCGGCTTACGGATTACGGCCTCCGGCGACATCGCGAAGATCAATTTATTGAAGTACGTGGCCTGGCTGGTCTTTGAGCGCCACCGGCCCCGCCCCGAATTCGATGGCCTGAACAGCTACGAGGCCCAAAAGCAGCGGGCCCTCGATCGGGCCATCGTCCTCTCGCGGTCGAGCCGCGACATCGGCGAGCTGCCGGCCGTCGTCAAGCCCGAGCGCAAGGCGAAGGCCGAAAAGGACTTCCGGTACTTCTGCGAGCAGTATTTCCCCAAGACCTTCTGCCTGCCGTGGTCGGACGACCACCTGAAGATCGTCAAACTCATCGAGCAGGTGGTTCTCGTCGGCGGTCAGTTTGCCATCGCGCTGCCCCGCGGCGGCGGCAAGACCGTCCTGTGCGAGACCGCCAGCGTCTGGGCGCTGCTCTACGGGCACCGCCGCTTCGTCGCCATCGTAGGGCCGGACGAAGGCCACGCGATGGACCGGGTGAAGAACCTGCGGACGGAATTCGAACATAACGACCTGCTTTACGAGGACTTTCCAGAGGTTTGCGTGCCGATCCGCAAGCTCGAGTGCGTCAATCAGCGGCGATTGCTCTATCGGGACGTCTATGTTCACCTCGAATTCACGGCCAAACGGATCATTCTGCCATCGATCCCGGGTAGCAAGGCGGCCGGCGCCATCATCGAAACGGCGGGAATCACCGGCCAGATCCGGGGAATGAACTACAAGATGCGTGACGGAACCTCGCTGCGCCCGTCGCTATGCATCGTGGACGACCCGCAAACCCGCGAATCCGCCCACAGCCCGAGCCAATGCGCCCAGCGCGAGCGGATTATTAACGGCGACATCCTCGGCCTCGCCGGGCCCGGGGCCAGCATCTCCGTTCTGCTGCCCTGTACCGTAATTCAACCCGAAGACCTGGCCGAGCGGCTCCTCGATCGTGAGAAGAACCCGCAGTGGCACGGGCAGCGGACCAAGATGGTCTATGCGTGGCCGAAGAACGACGAACTGTGGTCTCGATACGCGGCCCTGCGGCGCGATGCGCAGCGAACTTGCGGCGGAAACCTGGTCCAGATCGCCGAGGAATGCAAGGCTTTCTACGCGAAACACCGCGAGCAAATGGACGAGGGAATGGCCGTCGCCTGGTCTCATCGCCGCAAGGATGACGAGCTTTCGGCCGTCCAGCACGCGTGGAACCTTCGAATCGACCTCAAAGACGAGGCTTTCATGGCCGAATATCAGAACGAACCGCTCAAAAGCGAGTCGGATTCACTGCCGGCACTGACCGCCGACTTCATCGCCGGCAAGACCAACGGCATCAAGCGGGGGATCGTCCCGCTGCAGGCCCACCACCTCGTGGCCTTCGTCGACGTCCACGACGCCCTGCTCTACTGGACGGTCGCAGCCTTCGGCGACGACTTCACCGGCTGGGTTGTGGACTATGGAACCTACCCGGATCAAAAGAAGCGGAGCTTCACGTTGGCGAAGGCGACCCAGACGATGGCCCTGCGGGCGCCCGGGGCCGGAAAAGAGGGAGCGATCCGCGCCGGGCTGGATGCCCTGGCGGCGAGACTGCTCGATCGCGAGTGGCATCGCGAAGACGCATCGGGCGTGCGGGTCGAGCGGTGCCTGGTCGACACCGGCTACGTCCCCGACGTGGTCTATGATTTTGTCCGTCATTCGGCCCACGCCTCGATCCTTCTGGGCTCGCGGGGCTTTGGGATTGGGGCCAAGAACCGGCCGATCACGGAATACAGCCGCAAGGCGGCGGAGCGGTTGGGCTGGAATTGGATCGTTGCGCCGACGGCGGACCGGCGGACGCGGTACATCCGGTTCGATACCAACCACTGGAAGTCGTTTCTGCAGGCCCGGCTCGCGGCAACCCACGGCGACCGAGCCTCATTGTCCTTGTTCGGGCGCGACCCGCGGGACCACGACCTGTTCGCCCAGCATCTGACCGGCGAGTACGCCGTGTTGGTGACGGCGAACGGGCGGACCGTCGCGGAATGGTCGCCGAGCCCGCAGCACGAGAACCACTGGCTGGATTGCGTGGTCGGCTGTTGCGTGGCGGCGTCCCTGTGCGGGGCGAAGCTGGAAGGCGCGTCGAGTCAGCGTGTGGTCCGCAAGCGCAAGAGCTTCGCGGAATTGCAGCAACAGGCGCAACAGCGCCGGGCGGCGATGGGGTGAGCGTGGCCAGGGGCAGGAAGCCGGTGAAAAAGTACTGCGTCGTCGGCGGCGCCGTGACCGCCTCCATCCAGGGCGAAGAGTTTAAGCAAACTGAGTTTTCGTGGGTGACTCAGCGAGGGTGAAGATAACGACTTTTTCGCCTGTGTCGGTGCTGATGTCGTGGTGCAGGCTCAACACCTTCGTTCCGGTTATCATTTCGATGATGGCTTCCAGCGCCGGCCGCGCCGCCTCGATCAGTTGAGCCCGGGCATATTTGAGCAAGTTCCTCCCCTTTTCGTTTGGGTGCGACATGACCAGGTGCTTTTCAGCCGCGCTCAAGAAGCCAATAAGGCGCACCACGATGAGATCGCCAATCAGGTGGGCGCGAATGTCTTTGGGGTCCCGGCCCATGTATTCTTGCTCGAACCGGCCGACCCCTTGGGATATGGCGGATTCGATTTCTTCTCGCGATTTGATAGAAACCTCCAAGCCTTGGGAATACTCAACCTCGCTTATCCCAACCTAGTTGATACAAACATGCAATAGCCAACAGGACCGGCACCCAAGCATCGGGAGCCGACGAGCGGCCATGGGCTCCAGGCGTGTTCTTGGGGTTGGGCCGTCGCCGCCTCCATCCAGGGCGTGGAGCGGGCGGAGATGAAGTTCAACGCGCACGTCTGATACTCCTTCTTATGTTGCGGCAATCGATCCCAGCGCCGGCGGGTTCCCCCCCGTGTCGATGGCCTCGACAACCACTAGGGACAGCCGATTAGCATGGCGTCTACGAATCCGGATATGTCCGCGGCGGTTACCATACCGTCACCATTCATGTCACCGCAAGCACATCCCGGCGGCGGGTCGGCGATGCAGACCATGAAGGGATGAATGTCGCCGCCGTTCAACTTTCCGTCTCCATTCATATCACCCATGCAGGGACACTTGCATTTTCCGCTCGAGCCGGCGGCGTAGATCGCATAGACCTCCGCGGGCGTCAGGGCCCGATTAAAAAACTCCACCTCGTCGATCGCGCCCTGGAACGCTGCGGAGGAGCTGCGGCCGCCGATCTTGAATGTTTCGCCGTTGGAGATGTCGCCGGCGGCATTCGTGGGATCAAACGTCGTCGGAACTCCATCGACGTAAACCTTCCCTCCCGTCGGACTGTTGCGAATGACGGTCATGGCCACATGATGCCATCGGGCATCGTCAATTTGGCCGGCCTGGGCGCCGGCATTGCCATTGAAAAAGATACTTGTGACGAGTGATCCATTGAGTCGCCCCTGTCCATCAATTCCCAACGTGTAGCCTATCATGTCGCCCGGATCGGAGGGCGGGTTTGGTGCACGGACATAGAGCTTTTCGACGATGGAATGAGAAACCTGACCGACCGGATTGGTTTTGACCCATGCGTCGATGGAAAAGTCGCCGGTTCCGGCATTTAGAGCGTCGGCATCAGGGTTCGGCACGATGCTGGGCGGGGGATTTCCGCCATAGTTTCGTGCCAGCCCGACCACGCCGGACACGACCGAGGGGCCGGGATCACCCGAATTGATCGCGTTCTGCGGCGTGCCGGAGATGTCGTCATAGACCGTCGCGCCGATTGCCTCATCCAGCGGCCACCAGCCGATCATTCCGCTGGGCGGCGTGACGCACGGGCACAGCGGCGACGGACAGCAGCGGCCGGTAGGGTCATTAAATGCTCCCTGAACGTTGATCCCTCCTGGTCCGCTATCGTGGTCGACGACTACGTCAATCTGGTTTTCACCAGGGCGAAGCAGCGGCTGAAGAAATGCGGCGGCATACACATGATTTGTACAGGGGCCAAAAGCAGGATCGACGTCGAAGAGAAAGTGTCCATTCAAAAACACCGAGGCGCCAAATTCAGAAGAGTCAGCCATCACGCAAAGAGACATGCTGGGATTGGAGAAGCGGGAGTCGAGACAGAATGAATATCGATACGTATACAACCCGGATGTGAGCGTTACGTCGTTAGGATTCTGCGATGCGGAAATCCACCCGCCGCCGCAGTTTGTGCACCACCCCGCCGCCTGCGCTACCGCATTGGGCACATTGGTTGTCGCGAAGGGCGTTAGGGGGTTTCCCTGAGCCGGTGCGGATACGACCTGCCAGGAATTAAGCAGCGGGCCAGATGGACCTCCGACTAGACACTCCGTACATCCCCCCCCAAGGCTCACACTCGAGGCGTTTGCCTGGCATGGGCAGTTTCCGAAGTCGATATTCGTTTGTGGTGCGCAACCAAGCGCCACCGTTCGTGCATTGCAACGCGGCAGCGTTTGGACGTAATTGGATTGGGCAGTTTCTAGGACTGAATAGGATCCGGTTGGCAGACCATTGATCGAATACTGACCGAGAGGACTGCTGCTTGTGACCGCATGATATTGGGCGCCGGTGGCTTCGTTGATGGCGGTGATGGTCCACCCCGCCAGGCCTGGTTCATTTGAATCGTGGACGCCGTCGCAGTCGTTGTCGATGAACTTGGTGCCGCTGATCGAAGGATTGCACAAGCAAATCTTGATGTTGTCGACCATAAAGTCGTTGTTTGTGGAATTCAACTCGGCAGCAAGTTGCAGGACCATGGAGGACGAGGTCGCTGTGAAAGTTTCGGAGAAGTGCTGCCACTGGAGCAGTGGCGTTGGTACATACGTCCAAGGGGGTAAATCGCCGATTGAAACCGAGAACGACCGTGTGTTGATCGAGCCTGGCGGGTTGTCATTGTAAAGTCGGCTCGCGTAGTCCCCCGATAGCTCATAGGAACGCCCGACCGACAAGGAGGTGATCGTCTGTGTAAGAATAGGGTCCGAATTTAATGCCCCGAAGAGCCAATAAGCGGCCGACTGATTAATCGAAGGCGGGAGTAATCCGCCGCTTGGATCGACGCCGGATGGTGTCCATCCAAAGTTGAAGTTTGGCCAGGGTTCTTCAAAAGCCCCATTGACTACATGCATGCAGTCCATCGTTGAATCGTGTGCGCGAAAGCAGACGTTATCGAGTCCTCCTGTGTCAAACCCGCTTGCGTATTCCCCTTTAATATCCAGCCATTTCAAATCCTTCAGCACGGAGAATAATTCGCCTGGGGCCAACGGCGATGAATCGCAGATATGATGCCAACCTGCGGACTCGTCCAAAGGAATGCGTACTCGCATCCACGTGTTCAGCGGGAAGCAAGAAGGGCCATGGTGGGCGATTGGGGGACCGGTATTGGGCTCAAGAATCAGAATGTTTGGCGAGAAGAGGAAGTAAGAGGGGTCGCAGTAATCCGCACCGCCAGTCTTGACATCGAACCATAAGTCCTCGCCAAAGTGCGCGGACTGATCTCCAACGAAAGCGGCCGGAGCACGAAAATAGAAATCCACGTTTGAGAAATCATCAGACGCACTGATGTAGCCTCCTGGATTCCCTTCAATGGGTTGGGGAAGCACTGTATGAGGATTGGGGGTATCGACAATTGCGCAATCATTACCCGGGCCGTTGATATTTTCGCGATCTATCGCGGTCCAATCTTGAGTCCCAAATCCGGAACTAAAATGGGAGCAAGGCGTGGCCGATGACGAATTATCAATGTCGATCACGTTGCGATCTTCACTTACGATGAGAAGTTGAGTGTCTTTGGTCACGAGCCGCAGCGTGTAGACCCCAGAAAATGAGGATGTATCCCAGGACGCCAGTACGCCAAAAGGCTGTGGCGCAGTTCCCTGCGGAGACACCAGGGTCCAGGTCTCCGGAAGATTACCTTCGCCGTACCAAACTTCATAAAACTCAAAACTGCTTGCCGTGGCCGAGCCAACGATTTCGATGGTTCCGCTGACGGTTTGGCAGTTGTATGGCGTAGTGATGGAGGCGACGGGTGGCGGCGTGTTTCCCTGCAATGGCAATGCTCGATTCAATGCCGCCTGGGCGTCAATGAGTCCGTAGCCAGAGTAGAGGTCAAAATCCGGAGGAATGATATTGGGGTTAGCGCTCTGCTGAATGACGTGTTTGACCTGCTCAGAGGTCCATGTCGGTTGCATTTTCCTGATAAGCGCGGCGAGGGCCGAGACGTAAGGAGCGGCCATGGAAGTGCCGGCATGGGGTTCATAGCCTCCACTGAGGACGGTCGAAAGAACGTCGGTCTGGGAAGTGCCTCCACCTGAGCCCCCCGGCGCGCCCACGTCCACCTTGACTCCAAAGTTTGAATAGGTCGCCTTGGAAACGGGTACGTTGGTCAACGCCGACACGCTCATACTGTTTTCACTGTTACTCGGATTAAAGAGGCATGTCTCGAGGTTGGAGTTTCCGGCGGCTGAGACAACCAAAACGTTGTTATCGCGCGCGTAATCCACCATCGAGTCGATCGTGGGGTTCCGTCCCAATCCCCCCCAACTGTTGTTGATCACGCTGGCGCCGTTGTCCACGGCGTACTTGATGCACGGGGCGAGGGTCGATGTGTAGCCAATTCCGTTGGCGCCTAGTCCTCGAACAACCATAATCCGGCAGTTGTAGGCCAGCCCCGCAATGCCGATGCCGTTGTTTCCTACGGCGCCGATGATCCCGGCGACGTGCGTGCCATGTCCCATGAGGTCCTGTATCGCGTTGTTTCCGCCTTGGATGGGGTTGCCATTGGCGTCGAATCTGGCGAAGTTCCAGCCGTTGGTGTCGTCTATGAAGCCGTTGCAATCATCATCAGCGTTGTTGAAGCCCGCGCAAGAGATGCCCGGCGGATTATCGCCTGGCGGGTCATTGTTAACCCAGATATGGGCGGCGAGGTCCGGGTGGGTGATGTCGACGCCCGTGTCGATCACTGCGACGATGACATCAGTCCCGGTCGAGTTGTCCCACGCCTGACTGGCATTGATCATGTCCAGAGCCCATTGAGAGCCGTCAACATAGAAGGGGTCATTCGGGGTTACGAAGGCTTCGGCTATGAAATCAGGTTGGGCAAAAAGTACATCGGGGTCGCCGCTCAGCGATACCACTGCCGCGGGAATATCCGTTTCTTTAGCGATGGAGATAGTGAAAATTTGATCGACTTCAGTTGCTGCGGCTTTGGACGACGGGATGAGAGGATCAACTCCAGTTGCCCTATTCTCGGTAAGCTTAGTTCTGAGTGCGGCCGGAATAGGCAGTGCCGGAAATGCGATTTTTTGTGCGACCGCTGCGCGAAGAGGATTCGCGGCCTCAGGCCGAAGCTTCACGATGACCACTCCGGGCCTAAAGCCTTGATTCTTGACGGGATCGGGTATCACGTCGCCCTTCGCGTTCCTCGCAGACACCGTCAAAATTATCGAAAATGACACGGCGAGAAATCCAAGCACGGAATAAAGCAATGGTCTGGATTGCAACATGGCGGAAACTCCTAGGACAGGCGATACGATTCCTCAGATGGTGGCCCGGCTACGCCATGCCCGGCACTACTTCCAATACTGGAGTCGACTTTGGTTCCTGACAGATCGGGCCTAGTTTTTTCAGTGGCCGCGCTTTTGGCTTTTTTTTCCAAGAAATGTGATGTTTGAACCCGGAAGAGGGCGGGGTAGAGTCCGAAGTAGCCCCCGAATCTTAGGCCGCACCAAAAAGCTTGGCGATTAGGGAAGCTAATTCGCGTTTAGAACGGCCGCTTTCGGCTATACCGGACAGAACAGTCCATACCCACCAACCCACTGTGCCCGCCGGCTTGAGGAAAACCTCAGGAGTTGCTATCATGCAAACCGCCTTTCCCCTTCAGGTCCGGGCTATGCAACTCACCTCACGAACCACGACCGCGCTGTTAGAAGATTTGCTGAACCCCGCCGCGCAGGAAGTCTGGGAAGCGCTCGATGCGCGGTTTAGGCCGATTATCCGGGGGTTTTCACTCAAGCTAGGCTTGGGAGAAGCGGATGCTGACGACGTCACCCAAGAGACCCTTACCCGGGTCGTAAAGTACTACCGCCAAGGCAGCTACGATCGCAGCCGCGGGCGTCTTTCGTCGTGGGTGATTGGCATCGCCCGAAACTGCATCCTCGACTGGCAAGGGGCGGCCTCGCGGCGGCGGGAGCGCCGCGGCGAATCCGCCTTGGTCCAGCTGTCAGATCACGAGACCTTGAACGGTATATGGGATGAAGAGTGTCGCCGGGTAATCCTCGAAAACGCGATGCGCGAACTGCGGGAGGAGACCCGGCTGGAGGCCAAGACGATCCGGGCGTTCGAGATGATTGCCTTCGAGGAACGCTCCGCCTCCGACGTATCCGCGGAGCTGGGGTTGAGCCTTGACTCGGTCTATGCCGCGAAGAACCGGTGCCTGACGCAATTGCGTGAGATCATGTCCCGGCTCACCGACGTTTATGAACTGGTCTGAGAGGAGCGGTCATGTCCGCCTGCCCGCCGCTACATGTTCTGGAGGATGCGGCGGTCGGCAAGGCGAACGGCGACGGGGGGATCTCCTCTCACTTGGCGTGCTGCGCGCCCTGCCGCAGCACCCTTGAAGACATCCGGCAGAACAATGCGCTGTTGACCCAGATCACGACTGTCGCGCGTGCCACGCGCTCTCGTCGAGAACGTCGGCTCGATCCGCTGGTCATGGATGACTACGAGATCCTGGAGTGCGTGGCCCAGGGCGGCCAAGGGGTGGTCTACCGGGCGATTCAAAAGAGAACCAAGCGGTGTGTGGCACTCAAGATGCTCCACGGCGGCCACTTCGCCACCCCGCGTCAGCGCGGCCGCTTCGAGCGGGAAGTGGAGCTGGCCGCGGGACTGCATCATCCCAACATTGTCACCGTCCATGACAGCGGCATTACGCCGGATGGACGGCCCTTCCTCTCCATGGCGTTCATCGAGGGCCGTCCGCTCGACCAGTGGGCACGGTCATGCCGAGCTGAAAGCACAGTTGGGCAGACTCGGACCCGGCTGCTCGAAGTCTTCATCAAGGTTTGCCGGGCCCTGAGCTTTGCGCATCTGCGGGGAGTTCTGCACCGCGACCTGAAGCCGGGCAACATCCTGGTCGACGCCAACCACGAACCCCACATCGTTGATTTCGGTCTCGCCAAGCTGGTCGATGGCGAGGCAGCCTTCAGCGCCACCTTAACCGGGGAATTCATGGGCACGATTGCCTACGCCGCCCCCGAACAGGTCAGTTGCGGGGGTAGCCAAGGCGATGCCCGCAGCGATGTCTATGCCCTCGGGGTTCTTCTCTACGAGGTACTGACCGGCCAGCTCCCTTTTCCCGTTTCCGGCGCAATTGCCGACGTGGTGCGCCAGATCACGACCACTGAGCCATCTGCTCCATCGCGGGTGATCGCGTCGATTCCGGCTGATCTCGACACGATCACGCTGAAGGCTATGGCCAAGGACATGAACCGTCGCTATCAATCCGCGCTCGACCTGGGCGAGGACCTACGGCGATTCCTGGCCAACGAACCCATCATTGCCCGCAGCGACAGCACCTGGTACGTGCTGCGCAAGGTCGCTCATCGTCACCGCAGAACGCTCGTCGCGGGAGCGGCCGTCACGTTTGCACTTCTCATGGGTGCGGTCGCCATGACGGCCTACGTGGTCTTCAGTGCCAGAGCCAGCGCCGCGCGATCCCAGGCCATTGCCGAGCTGGAGCGGGCCGATGCCCTGTCGCTAGTGATGCATTCGATCGTGCAGCCCCGCTCGGCAAATAGCGGAAGGGAAGACTACGCCTCTCGCGACATGAACCGTTTCGAAGAACAAATCCGGCTGGGATGGCTCGCCGGCAGCCCTCGACGCGAATCGATCGCGGCATCTTTACTGGCTGGAGTCTACCTTGAGGGCGGCGCCCTCTGGCCGGCCGAGGAATTGACGCGTAAGGCCAACATTTGGGCGCCGCATGAAACGGGAGCAAACCAACGAGAAGCGGCGCGCGGTCTGAGCAACCTGGCGGAAGTCCTCCTCGCCCGAAAGCGTCTATCAGAAGCTATCCATTATTGTGAAAGGGCACTTGCGATTGATAAGGAAAGCACCGGCAAAGGAGGCATTGAGGCCGCGCGAGATGCGGAGCTGCTTGCGCGTATTTATTTGGCAAAGGGCGAATTCGATACGGCCTCCGTCCTCGCCACTGACGCGGTGAGCGTTCAGTCTGCGAAGTTGGGCGAAGAAAGCTCCGACTTGGCCCGAAGCCTCGATACTCAGGCCGCGGTATTACTCGCCTTGGGCCGATTCGAGGCGGCCCAGTCTGCGTGTCTTCGGGCACTGAAGATTCGACTTACGGTACTCCAGGACGAAGATTCGGCGGTCGGCCAAAGCCTGCGCCGGCTGGCGGCAATTATTGAGCGCTCATCGGGAGACGCCGTTCATCTGGCGATAGCGAAATCGATTGGGGCCGAGACATATACCGAGTTGGGGGCTGGACTTCGTAGCCTGGCCGACGACCTCGGCCACCTCGAGATGCCTCGCGGCGCGGGCGCCACTTCGCCAACGCCGGTTTCCGTCTTGCACCGGATGCTGGCCTTGAAAGAAGCCCTCCTGGGGCCGCTCCACAAGGGGCTCCTTTCCACCTTGGCCTCCTTGGGAGTGGAAGCCCATTTTCTTCAGGACTACGCCGGCGAAGTAGACATCATGACCCGGGCGTTGACGGTCATCGAGAAAATCCAGGGACCCCGCAGCCTGGCCTTCATTAATTGCCTAGATGGGCGGGCGGACGTGTTGGCGGGGATGGAACGATATTCCGAAGCAATCCCCGACCGAGAACGATCGCTGACGATCTGGTGGACGCTGCCGGCCGACCAGCGCGACGACTTCCATGCGGCCGTGAACGAGCGGGCCCTGGCGCTATGGATGTCACTCGATGGCCGCTACGAACAGGCGGCACAACGTTTCGGCCACTGTATCGAAATTATCAGCCGCGCGCAAGGCACAGACCAACACGTGGTCGCGTACTGTCACGCCGGGCGAGCCTGGGCGCTTTCGCGGCTCGGTCGAACGGAAGGGGTTGAGAGCGAGGCAAGAGAAGCCCTCGAGCTTGGGGAACAGTTAAAGGAATCAATGCCGGTCGGCCAAAGGAGTTGTCTTACTTACTTCGCGGGAAGCGTTCTGGCCGCGCAGGGCAAGCTCGACGAAGGCCAGCAGCTTATCCAGCTGGCTTGGGAGGGCGACGCTTATCATGTCCCGTTGCAGAAAAGGCTTCCCGACGATCGTTTTCGCCGTCAGGTGGTCGAGGACATGATCCGGATCTGCGTCACCCGCGGCGATGCGAACGGTGAAGGCCGGTGGCGCAAGGAACTCCAGGGAAATCGGAAGTGATTTCTGCGAATCCTAACCACGCTGGCCAAACAGAGCGAGCCGATTATCGGCATACGCCCTACCGACAAACGGCCTCCGCGAGCACAAATACGCGCTAGGCTTCTTCAAGCCGCACGGTAATAGTGCCGGAGCAGACCGCCTAGAAAACGTTGGCATTTGATCGGCTTGTTATCAGCGATCGGCACCTCTTCAATGCCTACTGGCGGACCCGTCGCGGCCTCTGGGACCGTGCGATTCCCCAGGCTCTGATGCGGTCGATACGTGTTGTAGAAAGCTGCATAGGTCTGGGTGATGTGGTCGAGATGCCCACGACCGAAACAAGTGAAGTGATTTAGGCACTCTCGCCTAATGGAGGCAACCCAGGACTCGGCAAATGAATTGGCCTCGGGCACCAATCTGGGAATTTTGACGATCGTGACGTCGGCATCCTTAAAGAGCCGATCGAAGGAACCCGAATACTTGGTGTCTCGGTCGCGAATAAGGAACCTGGGCTTTACGCCCCGATCCTCCAGCCACATCATCACATTCCGGGCCTGCTGCTCGACCCATCGACCATCCGGGTTGTATGTCGCGGGACTTAGGAAGACTCGGCGAGTACCGACATGGATGAACATCAGGACATAGGCCAGCTTCGGGCCCAGGGGCGTAATCACGGCCTTGGTGAAGAAGTCACAGGCCACCATGGTCTCTAGGTGCAGGCGGAGGAACTTGCGCCAGACGGTCTCCTCCCCGCGGCTTCGTCGAGTCGGTGAGGGCGTCAGACCTGATTGTCTCAAGATTCGCTTGACCGTGGTCTTGGCCACTCTCAACCGTAATTTCCGGAGCTCGCCCACAATACGGCGATATCCCCATCCGGCATTCTCGTTGGCGAGGCGCTTGATCAGGGCCCGGACATTACGGGCAATCTTCGGCCGGCCGACCGGCTTGGGACAGCGCCCTTCTCTTTGTTCGACCAGCCAGCGGCGGTAGGTCTGAGGGGACACGATTCCAATGACACCAGCGACGTCGTGCTTGAGTTCAGCGCCAATGGCCAGGAGACGAAGGCGGTCGTCTGGACTGGGGATGACCCGGTTGCCACCCAGCTTTCGACGCAGTATGTCTACTTGGGCGTTGAGGAACCGAACGCGGGCGTCGCGACGGGCGGCGTTGGCTTCGAACAGGAGGTGCATGACGGCATAAATCCAGCGTGACATGACGAGCTGTGCCTCTTTTCCAGATGATCACAAACGAAGCAATGACAAGCCTCCGACATTTTGACACCCCTCTCACGCGATGCCAACCCGGCTTCGGCTCGCTCTGTGAGATCCGACCGATCCACCTCAACATTTCACAGCCCTCTTGGAGAGTATCCCGCGCCTCGTAACTTGATGGGGTTGGGTTCGCCCGAGTAAACACAACAGGAAAAGTGTCTCTGTTGCGCGCATCGCCTTTGTTCGAAGACGGTGTGGTCCCCTCTACGCCGGGGTACGAGTTTGGGTTCCTTGCGCAAAGCCGCCGATCAGATTCCCGTCCGCGGAGAGCACCGACGCGCGGTCGCCGCCGGATCCGACCGGCGTCAGGAATTGCAGTTCCTGCATCCCCGTCGCCTCGGTCCAGCGATATCCGCGGCCGCGGCAACCATCCCAGGATAAGCCGACCGCGACGCTGCCATCGGCGGAGAGTTCGTAGCCGTTGCTTCTGCTGGGACATTCGAGGGCGTTTGGCAAATAGCCGAGGCTCTGCCAGCCGCCTACAGCCGTCCAGATCGCCGCGGTCTCGCCAAGATCCGGGTCAGGGCTTTCGGGATCGGGGATGTCTCCGAGGACCGTTGTGCCGTCGTCCGAGACGGCTGTCGCCCTGGTCCCCTCCACTATTCTGGATGCGCGACGCATTCCCAGGTGCGCCACTACAGGAGTTTGAGGCCGTTGCGGTCGATGAAGCGAACAAAGTCATCTACATCGGCGACGAAAAAGGGCAGGGCGTTTTTGTCCTGACAGCACCGCCGCCGTTCTCGATCTCAACCATCTCCCCCCTTTCCCAGGGTACATCGAGTCAGCCCTATTCCCAGTCCCTCAGTGCGACGGGCGGTTCAACGCCGTATAGTTTCTCGCTCATCAACGGCTCGCTTCCGACCGGTCTAAGCCTCTCTCCGGCCGGCGCCATCTCGGGCGTGCCGACCACCTGCGGCAGTTACACCTTTACGGTCCAGGCACAGGACTCGTCAATGCCATTCCAGTCGGATTCAAAGTCGTTTCTTATGAATATTTCGTTTTCCGGCCCCGCCGGCGATGTCACGACCGATGGGCTCGTAAACGGGAATGACGTTCAGGGATTCACTGCCGCGTACCTCGACCCCAACTCGGGCATCTGCGGCGCGGACCTGAACGGCGATTTTTCGGTAAACGATGTGGATGTCCCTTTGTTTGTGAGCGCCTTGTTGGCTCCGTGAGCGGCTCACGAGATTTGCAATTGGACTCCATTCTTCCCGGAGAGATGCCATGCGAGTAATGGCAGTATGTCATGACAGTGTCGGAATCGGTCATATTCGCCGCACGATGGCCATTGCTGAACGGGCGACTCAGGCCATCCCCTCCTGCCGCGTGCTCGTCGTGAGCGGCGAGGCGCACACGCCTTTTTTTGCATTGCCGGAGCGTGTGGACTACGTCAAGGTTCCCTCGATTTGCAAGGGCCCCGACTACCGTTATACCGCTAAGTCGCTGGGGGTCAGCTTTCAGGACGCGTTGAGGATTCGATCGGCGATTCTGACCGCCACTACCGCGAGTTACCGCCCCGATGTTTTTTTGATCGACAAATCGCCCTTGGGCGTCCAAGGGGAGGCGGAATCGGCATTAAGGCTCGTGCGCGATCGCTCGCCCAACTCGCGCGTCATATTCGGCATGCGCGACATCGAGGATGCCCCGGAACGTACGATCAATGAATGGCGCAAGGGCCGGCATCTGGATGCGCTCAAGCATCTCGTCGACGAAATCTGGGTCTACGGTAGCCGTAACGTCTTTGATGTCGTGGAGGCTTACCAACTTCCGGACGCCATCTCCGAAAAAATACGCTACATGGGCTACATCGCGCGCCGATCCTGTCAACATACATCGTGCAGTGCCGGCCGGGGGGCATCTGAAAGAAGATTGCTGGTAACCGTTGGGGGGGGCACGGATGGCTACCGACTGATTGATCAGTACCTTTCGAGTCCCGTCGTTTCGGCCAACGGTTACTCGGTCCAAACGACGATTGTCGGCGGACCGGACCTGCCCAGACCCCAGGCGGAGAAGTTGCGTGCTCGTGCCGCAGAGTATCCGTCGATCCAATTCGAAGATTTCGTGCCCTGCATGGATTGTGCTTACAAAGAGTCCGACGCGATCCTGTGCATGGGGGGATACAACACGATGGTCGAGGTCGTCAAGTCGGGCAAGCCGATGCTGGTGTATCCGCGCGTCGAGCCTCGATTGGAACAGTACATTCGCGCGCGCCGTTTTAACAATCTCCATTACTGCCGATTGCTGGATCCGAATTGCATGACGCCGGCGACCATCCAAGCGGCCGTGCAGGACATCCTGGCGAATGGCAATGGTACCCCGACTAAAGAAATCGATCTCGACGGACTCACGGCAGTCGCTTCGCGGCTGTCGGAATTGGAGGCCTCGCTCCGTGACGAAATGGCTGTATTTGTCTAGCGATCTGGGAATTCCCCTCGACGGGACCAAGGGTGCGAGCGAGCACATCCGCGCGATTACGCGGGCCCTTGCTTTCGCCGGCGCCGACGTCACCGTGCTCGCTCCGCGGGGAGAACTGCCGCCCGATCATCCGGCGTCACGAAGGGAAGTGGCTGCTGGAATAGAGGCCCGCGTTATCGGCGATGAACTTCGGCGGTGGCTGGATGACGTTGACGCGAATACGGGCTTGGCCAGCGAATTTTCGCAGATGCTCTACGACGCCCGCCTGGCCGACGCCTTGGCACAGCCCGATTTCCTGCCGCCGGTCGATGTGGTCGTCGAGCGTCTCTCGCTCTTTGCCACGGCGGGCCGGAGGTTCGCGAAGTCGTGCGGCGCTTCCTACCTCGTCGAGATGAACGCCCCCCTGGCCCAGGAAGCCGCGACCTACCGGGAGTCGGGATTACAGGAACTTGCCCGCGACTTGGAGGCTCGCACTCTCCGCGAAGCCGACTTAGTCATGACCGTGTCGGACGCCCTGCGAGAGTACGTCGTGGACCGCTTTCATCTTCCGGCGCACCGCGTCGTCACGGTCGCCAATGGCGTGGAGCTGGAGATGTTCTCCGCGTCGCGAGACGCGGAGTCGGCGCGTCGCGCGGCGGGAGTCCCTCGCGAAGCGGTCGTCTTTGGATTCGTGGGGACGCTTCGACCGTGGCACGGCGTGGATGTGCTCATGGAAGCGTTTGCCAAAGTTTGCGTCGCAATGCCAAACGCGCACTTGTTGATTGTCGGGGACGGTCGAAAGGTGGAACGCTATCGTGCCCGCGCCGGTGAGCTACAGATCGGCGACGCCGTGACGTTTTATGGAAGCGCGCGTCATGAAGAAGTGCCCTCGCTCCTTGCGGCCATGGACGTCGCCCTGGCGCCGTACCTGCCTCAGCCGACCTTCTATTTTTCACCGTTGAAGCTCTACGAGTACTTGGCCGCCGGACTGTGCGTGATCGCCAGCCGAGCCGGGCAGATCGCGGAACTGATCCGCCACGATCACAACGGACTGCTCGTTACCCCGGGCGACATCAATGACCTCGCTCGCGCCATGCTGCGAGCCGGTCAGAGTCCCGAGCTGCGGAAGCGGTTGCAGCTTCACGCCAAGTCAAGCGTTTCAACGAGAGGATGGAGCCAGGTCGCGGCGACCATTATTGAACTGGCAAACACCGTACGCCGCGCATTGCCTTGCCGGATTCAGGAGCACGCCCATGTCAGCTGACAACGCGACATTGCGGGTCGGTGAGCCGGCGGTCGCCTACCTGTTGCAGGTGTTCCCAAAGTATTCGGAGACGTTTATCGTCAACGAGATTCTGGAACATCAGAACCAGGGCCGGCCCGTTCGGGTGCTATCCCTTCGGCTGCCGAGGGAAGGCCGTTTCCACGGCTGCCTGAAAGACCTGGAGAGCGCCTCCGAGTACATCCCCGAGAGTTTCTGGGACAGCCCCGCCAAGATTCGCGAGGCCGCGTGGACTGTGATGAAGCACTCCGCTTCCGGCCTCCCCCGCATTATTCGTCGCTGGGGGGCCGGGGACGTGACCTTTCGAGACCTATGGCAAGCGATGCTGGTTCGTCGCTGGGCGGCGCGTCGAAATGTCCGCCACGTTCACTGCCATTTCGGCGGGTTCGCGGCGACGGTGGCCGCACTCTCACGGATGATCGGCGGTCCGACATTCTCTGTAACGCTGCATGCCCATGAGATCTTCCGCGAAAGCGTCAACCGGCGGCTGCTCCGCCGCATCATCGAACTATCCGCGTTCTGCGTGACGGTGTCTCAGTTCAATGCCCGCCATCTCGAACAACATGTCGGCGCCGACCCCGCCAAGATTCGTGTGCTCTATAACGGTATTCCCCTCGATCGCTTCACATTCCATACGGGTTCTCGCGAACCCGGCACGATTCTCAGCGTTGGACGACTGATTGAGAAGAAAGGATTCGTCTATCTGGTACGCGCTTGCAGGTTGCTCGCCGACAAGGGTCTGCTCAAGCGGTGCGAGATTGTCGGCGAGGGACGTGAAGAGGATCGGCTAAGAAAGGAAATCAAACGGCTTGATCTCGGGAGTTTCGTTCAGTTGACCGGACCGTGGCCACAGGAGAGAGTTGCGGCCGCTCTTTCTCGATGTGCTGCGTTTGCGCTTCCCTGCATTCGCGCGGCAGACGGAAACATGGATGCGCTTCCGACCGTGCTTCTGGAGGCCATGGCCGCGGGGTGCCCTGTGGTCTCCACCCGTCTATCGGGAATTCCGGAAATCGTAGACGACGGTCGTAGCGGCCTACTCGTGGAGCCGAATGACGAGACCGCGCTGGCCACCACACTTGAAACGGTGCTTAAGGACGCAAGCCGAGCGCAAGTAATAGCCGAGGCGGGGCGCCGCCGCGTCGAGGAGTTGTTCGACGTCCGCAAGAGCGTGGCCACGCTGGGCGAGTGGCAGCATCGGGCCGCGGGACCCACGCGCGATTGCCGCGCTGCGCTTCCGAGTCACGCCGAGGCAGTCTTGGTTACGGAGCAAGCCCGGTGACAAGGTGGCGAATCAAAACCGTCCGCGGTTCACTTGACCTGCGGAAGTTCTGCGGAACGCTGATCTACTTCATCGGCATGTTGCGCGGTCATGGTTGGGTGTTGACGATCGCGTTTCTCGTCAATCTCGTGACCATCGGGCTGACGCTGGCCGCGCCCTGGCCCGTGCAGGTGGTCATCGATCACATCATTCTCGACAAACCGTATACGCGCTGGCTGACCACCGTGCTGAGCCACTCGAATTCCCCTGCGTCACTGTCGATCGATTCGCTACTACTGGTGAGCTGCATGGCCGTGGTGGGCATCGCCGCGGTCATTGGGTTTACCGACTACGTCGCCCAATTGCTCCAGGCCGGGGCGGCGCATCGGATCGGCAATTCGCTTCGCCGACGGTTGTTCAAGCACCTTCAGTGCCTGTCGCTCAACTTCCATCAAAGCGCCAGGACCGGCGATCTGCTACTTCGGCTGACGGGCGATGTGACGATGGTGCGCGATATGCTCGTGGATTCGCTCTTCGATCTCGCCCAGTCCCTCCTGCTGACCGCGGCCTACCTCTTCGTCATGTTTCAATTATCGCCGCGGCTCGCCTGGATCGCCCTTGGCACCCTTCCGCTAGTCGTTCTCATCTCGATGATCATGTCGATCAAGCTCCGCGCCGCTGTCAAGAAGGCTCGCGAGAAAGAAGGGGATCTGATCAGTGTCGCCGGAGAGGTCCTTGCAAGTATTTCCCTGGTGCAAGCTTTCACGCGCGAACAGGAGGAAAAAGAACGATTCTCGCGCATGGGTCGCTCCTCCCTCCGCGCCGGGCTTAAGACAGTACGGTTGGAGACACAGCTGGCCCGGTCGGTCCAGATCGTCACGGCCTTGGGCACCTGTGGAATCCTGTATGGTGGCGTGGGAGAAGTTCGGATGGGGATCCTGACACCGGGAATGCTCATCGTCTTCCTGTCTTATTTCAACGGATTACTCAAGCCGATTCGGCAGATTTCAAAAACCGCCGGTCGAATGGCCAAGGCCTCGGGTTGTGCCGAACGAATAAAAGAAATACTGGAAACTGAACCGGAGATCAAAGATAGCCGCGGTGCGGTGGCGGCGCCGCCCCTTGCGGGCCGAATCACATTCGACGACGTCTCGTTTGGCTATCGAAGCGACCGCGAGGTTCTCCAGGATATCCGCTTTGATATCCTGCCGGGGCAGCACATTGCCCTCGTCGGGCCCACCGGCGCCGGCAAGAGTACGCTGATCAAGCTCCTGCTGCGCTTCTTTGACCCAACCCATGGCGCCGTGTGCTTCGATGGCGTTGACATTAGAGATTACACGGTCGAATCTCTCCGTCGCCAGATCAGCGTCGTTCAACAGGAGACCGTGCTTTTCGGTACGACGGTTGGTGAAAATATCGCCATGGGCCGCGCGGGGACGACCCTCGCGGACGTTCGCGCGGCCGCCGGCACCATCGGCATTGACGACTGGATCATGGCCATGCCGAATGGGTACGACACCAAGGTCGGCGAACGGGGCGTGAACTTTTCCGGCGGCCAGCGCCAACTCATCGCTTTGGCCCGCGCGGTCGTGCGAAACGGCCGGATTCTGATTTTCGACGAACCTACCACGGGATTGGACAGCCGTACAGAAGCCACGGTGCGCGCCGCCCTGCGGACCGTCATGCGGGGCCGGACCACGTTGATCATTTCCCACGGTGCACGCCCCCTCGCGGATGTCGACCGGGTCTTCGTTATGCGCGAGGGTCGAATTGTTCAGGAGGGCACCGGCGCCCAACTGCTGGAACAAGCCGGGCTTTTCCGCGAACTCTTTGCAAGCGAAGAACGCGAGCCCGAAGACCTCCCCGCGGAGAAGGGGGCAACGTGGTGAAAACCCGCACGTCTACGATCTCAGAACTTCCGCACGACGTGGCCCTGCCGGGGCTCGCCGTCGCTGCTCCCGACCGCATGCTGGAGATCCTTCGGGATTCTCCGTCTTTCGCGCCCGCCAACGAGCGCGAAACATGGCAATCGTGCACTATGATGGAAGCAATCTACCAACCCGGTCGCGCGTGCCGGATTGCCTATGCACTGGGCCCGGACGGCGCGAACGAACGGCAAGATCTTCTTTATGCCCGTTGGGACCCGCAGACCCGCCAGCATGAAAGTGCGGTTCAGCTCTGGGGGGAGGGCCATGGTTTTGAGGTTTATCGCTATCCTCGTGATCGACGCATGAGGCAGATTCGCTCGATGCGGCGGGATACGTGGCTGCGAAGGGCATCGGAAACCTGGTTTCGGCAGGCATGGGGTGAGGGCCGCTTTGCTGACGAAGGGTGGAGGTGCACACCCATCAAGTATGTGCCCGAGTCACGCCTGGTGTGCCGTCTCAAGGGCCATTGGACGGGCGCGGGCGACGATAAATGGGCCAGGGCCTATGTTCGAATCTCGCGGCGCAACGATGCCGAACAGCACCATCGCGCCCTGATCAGGATTCGCGACGCCTTGGCGGCCGGAGGAGCCGCGGTCACGACGCCGTCCCCTCTGGGGTGCATGCCCAATCGACACCTTTTGGCCACAGAGTTTGTTCGTGGGCGTTCGCTCAAGGAGCTGGCCCAGAATGGTTCAGCGGATGACGTTGTTGCGACAGTAGGAAAGCTGGCCTCGCTTTACGGATGCCGTCCTGATTTGGAGGGACAGGAGTCTGCGTTCGGCACTGATCGAACCCAGGACATGCTGCGCGATCTTTCATACGGAGGCCATGATCGGGCCGACGCGTGCAGAGAATTGGATTCGTGGTCTGAACAGCGGCCTCCCCAACCACTTTCAACCGGACTTGTCCATGGCGACCTGCATTGTGGACAAATCATCCATCGCGGCGATCGGGTATGCGTGGTCGATTGGGAAAGGGCAGCGCTGGGAGATGGAACGCAGGACATTTTAAACCTCGCCTTGGAGCTTTCCGAAGCCTCTTGGTTGCAGACAGATTATCCCGACTCCGGCATCGATCTCGCCTCGGCTTGCGTTGAAGCATGGCGGTCCGCCGGTGGACCGTGGAATGAAAACGCCGTGCGCTGGTGGGCCGTTCGATCGCTCGTATTGCGCGCCTGGGGACTGATGCGCCACCTTCGACCTCAATGGCCATCGTCGGCGCGCCATCTGCTTGATCGAGCCGTACAAGTTTGGAATTGCGGCCTTGGATTTGTGGAGTCCTAGTTTTGAAACGGATTCTGGAAAGTCCAAAGTGCGATTCGGACGGTGATCACGCCGCGCGCTGGATCGAGCCGGCCGCCGTGCTGGATCGACTCCGACGAGAGGCACTCATCCCACGAGGGTGGAAGGTCCGGGAGCTACTTATTCAGCGCGTTTTTCCGGCCAAGCCCAGCAGCTTCGGGGTCCAGTATCGGCTCGTCGTGCACCATGCGCGGCAGGGGACGGCACAGGGCTCGGTCTATCTTTCACCCCTTGTGCAATCGGTCTCTCGGCCAATGCCTGCGTTGAAGATCGATCCGACCGGCGTGTTCACCCTTACGGGGCTCGCTGTTCCCGTCGATGGCGGCCGTATGCTCCTCCATACGGCGGACCGAGATCCACAACTCCCCGATCTTCGCGCCGCAACATCACCGCTCGCAATGTCGCGCCGTTTGAAGCTGGGGTACCGGGCGCGATGCAGATGCCTCAGTTACCGTCCAGGAAAGCGGTGCACCCTGGCCTATGTCGACAAGCACCAGAGCGAGCGCTTCGTCGTCGGCAAGGTCTTTAGCAACGGACTGTTTGATTCGGCGCCGGCCCTTCATCGCCGCGTACGGGCCGCTCTGCAAAAAGCGACATCGGACCCCTTCGAGATTCCGCGGGTGCTGCGGTCGCTGGCCGACCTTCGAATGATCGTCTTTACGGGCGTGCCGGAGGTAAACGGTATGTGCCGGACAGATCTTGCCGTCGCTGCCGGGAGGGTACTCGCCGGACTGCACGAGATTCGCAATGCCACGCACACGCCTTTTCGCATTGAGGACGAGACAAAGGCCGTAGAGCGTTGGATTATCCTGATCGACCGCCTGCGCCGGCTGGATTCGCGAACGCGGCGACTCCACTTCTGGATGAAAAGGGTTGGCCGTCGTCTACAGCAGGGTCCGCGGGTTCTCTTGCATCGAGATTTTTACGACGCACAGCTCGTGGCGACGCGCGGCGGCTGGGCACTCGTCGACCTCGATACGGTCGGCGTCGGCGATCGGGAGCTGGACATCGCCAATTACGTCGCCCATTTGATTTGGAATGGCATTCGGACCTATGGCCCGCGAAAAGCGCGGCGCGAGGCGGCCACCTTTCTCCATAGCTATCTAAAGCGCCAACGCGGCAAATTCCCTGGACTGAACGGCCGACGCTTGAGATTCTACCTCGTCAGCTCCCTCGTTCGGGTCTCTCTGATTCATTCGCTGCGCTCGGGCGAGCAGGTCGCTGCGAAATCACTCCTGCGCGTGGCGGAGCGCTGGGCTCGATGCCCCGCCCAGCGATGCCTTCCCCGGCTCGTCAACTCACGAAAGGATTAGAAATGAACCACAAACTACAAGCTCATTTTGGCGGGACGAGAGTGAACCGGTTCGGCTTTACGATCATCGAATTGCTAGTTGTGATGGCCGTAATCTCGCTCCTCACGACGATCCTACTTCCCGCATTGTCCAACGCCCGGCGCAGCGCGCGACGAACGGAGTGCAGCGCGCATCTGCGCGAAATTGGCCTCGCTGCGTCGATGTACTTGCAGGCTGAAAAAACCTTTCCATCGCTCAACAACGAACCCGAAGACGGACATTGGCAATACAATTATGTCATTTGGGATGGTCGGGACTTTGATCACAATTTCGGTCCGATGGTCCAGACGAACCTTTTTCCCGATATGCAAGTTCCCTATTGCCCCACGCAGGAATCTCCCTACCATCGCCTCAACACTTTTGTAAACCCCTGGCCCGTCAAACAACTTCTTGATACCCGCGCGGGCTACGGTCGTCGTCCCAGGGTGACGGGGATGGACGTGACGCAGATGCCTGTGGGCTGGGCCCTTTACGCCGACCTTTTCCACACGCCGGACTATATCGCTTCGGATCATCGATCCGGCATAAACGCCGCGCATGTCGACGGAAGCGTGAGGTTCGTGTCGAATTTCGAATCACTCATCGATAATGACATGACCTTACCCACTTCTCTCATCGATAACCCAACGATGATGAAAATTTGGACCCGGTTGGACTCCAAATAGGTCTGAGGAGGAAGCATGGCGGTCATGAAATCAAAACGAATCCTCGTCGCGTTCTTGGTCGGCATTTTGCTCCTCGGGGGCGCCATCGCCGCGGCTTTCGTCTCCTCTAATGAGGGCGCCAGCGACCCCGCACAACAATTCGCCGGCGGAGGAAAAGTCAGACGCCTCTCAGGGGATCGCCTCAAGCTCAGGGATGGTCGAGACGTGGAGTTTGCCGGCGTGCGACTACCCTACGACCATGAGCCTTACGCCGAGGACTCCCGCCGCGTCCTGGCAAAATGGGTGGACGATGAAGGCGTCCGTCTCCAGTTCGACGAGTTGCGGGAACATCGCAAGGACCGCATTCTCGCCTATGTCTACGCCAACGATACTTTTATCAACGAGCGGCTGGCGCGCGAAGGCTTGGCGTTTGTGAAATTGCGAGCCGGGAATCGGCAGCACGCCGAGTTACTCCTCGAGGCCCAAGAGAGTGCGCGGGCGGAGCGAAAGGGCATTTGGAGCATCCTAACTCCCACGACCCAGGGTGAGATCCGGGGCGACGAAGCAGGTGCGACCTTTCATCGGCCTCATTGCGACAAGCTCCCGCAAAGTGTGACGTTGATAGAGTTGCAGGGAACCGCCGCGGCGTTCTCCAAGGGGATGGCCCCTTGCGGGAATTGCCGGCCGTTGGACGACACCGCTAATTGAGTGACGAATGGACCCAATACCGAACCATGTCCCAAAGTGTTCTTTCGTCTCAATGTGTACGTCGAGGTTCAACAGCACACCCCTCGCGGTGTCCAACCACACCGACCCCCCTCCGCGAACCCCGCCGATTCCGCACATTGGCCGCCAAAATCTGCGATTACCCTGAATCACGACGATTAACAAGCTCTGGCACGTGTCTTGCTTCTATGGGGGTCTTCATAGTGACCGGAACGGACCAGGCATAGGCCTCGAAACTCTAACTTGGGAGAAGTCGAATGATTAAGACTCATGTAATGGCTTTGATATTTCTCGGAACAGGCACGCTCCTGTTTGGACAAACGCAGGGATGCGATCTGTCGGCGGTTTTCAATGTGCTCCGGCCGAATGCCACAGCGGGTGCAGATGACAACTCTCATGAATCGGGAGACGACACCGACGACACTAGCGGATCGCCGGACGATCCGAGTGGAAACTCCGAGATTATTCTCGTCGCTCAACTTGGCGGCGGCGGGGCTGAACACGGCGATGCCGAATACCGTGAACGATCGGGCCGCCTGAAGCTCAACGTCGAACTGGAGGATGCGGTTCCCGGGTCGAGCCACGAGATCCGGGTCAACGGCGTTTTGATTGGAACGCTGATGATCGGACCGCTGGGAGAGGCGGAAGCTGAATTTGATACGAACGTAGAGCCTGAACATCTGCCCTGGCCGGACGCCCTAACCGAAGGCCTGAACATTGGAGATGTTCTCCAAGTGGGTTCGACCCAGGGAGCCTTTTCCGCACTCTGATGGGAGGAATCAACAGGGGAAGCTCGCGTCAATTGAATTCGGACCATCGGAAGGGTCAAGCCGTCGAGCGTTCCGAAGGGCCGGGGAATGCCGGCCCGCGTCTTGCGTCCGACCCCCCGGCGGCGACGGGTAGCGTCACGCGGAAGATACTGCCTTTCTCGCCGGGGGGGGCGGACAAATGCTCGATTTTCCCCAGGAGCGCTTCAACCGTCCGTTTGACGGAGGCGAGGCCGATTCCGGTGCCATGTTCTTTCGTCGTGAAGAAAAGGTCGAAGATATGTGATGCGGATTGCTGCGGCACGCCCGGGCCTCGGTCGCGAATATCAATGATGACCTGCCGGCCCTTCTTGCGGCAAAGGGCTGTGACGATTTCGCCGGTCGGCGAGTGGTCCAGGGCATTCGACAAAAGCTCGATCAGTATCGTGGCGAGTTCATCGGGGTCGGCCAGTATCAGACAGTCGCTTTCGCCTTGGATCTCCAGGCGGATCCCCTTAGTGTCGAAGGAGGTCTGCACCTCCCGACACGCATCCCGAATTGCCGCGGCGGCATCCAGTCGTGTCCGCGCCCGCTCCTCGCTCCGAGCGAATTTCAGCAAGCGGCTCACGCGACGGCTCAACTGGCCGCAAGCAATCAGCACGTTTTCCGCGCGGCGGCGCGAGTCGCCGTCGACCTGGCCGAGGTCCACGATCAACTCGGCGGAACTGCGGATCGCAGAGAGTGGGTTTTGGATGCCGTGCGCGACACTGGAGCACAGTTCACCGATGGTCGCCAGCCGTTCGCGACGCTCCGCCGCCAGTGACGCGTCGGTCTTCTGCAACTTCATGAAGAACCAGAAGATGCCGCCCAGTACGAGGACGAGCGCGCCAACGAATACCAGTTCATACTGTTCCTGTTGAAGAAGGATTTGTTGATGGCTCAAGAGCATCGACGCCGTGTGGTTCATCGTCGCTTCGTGCTCGCGACCCACAAGCTTCAGTGCGCTCGCCTGGTGCGCATCCATCGTCGCCATCGACTTGCCGGCCTCGACCAACGCCTCCGCCTTGGCGGACGGGTCGTCCGTCGAGGCGGCTCGCTCCATCCATTCGAATATCTTCTCTTCGGCCCGGCACATCGAATCCACTTCATTCCAGAAATCGGCAAGCTCGTTCGGTTCGATGTGCCCCGTCCTTCGTTGGATGTCGATATCACCCCGCAACTTTCGATATCGAATGCGCTCCGCTTCGACTTGTCGCGTCTCGAAGACCCGGTTTCCGGGCGCGTTCAGCGAGACCAGACGAAGACTCAACGACGTCAGGTCTCGCTGTTGGGCATCCAACACAGCCGCCCGATTCAGAAGTTCGCCGAAACGTCCGAGGGTGCGATGATGGAGCCACAGACTACCAATGATCACCAAAACGTCGAAAGTCGCTAAAGCGATGTAGTAGTGATACCATTTAATCCGTGCCATGGTCTCTCTTTTCTATTCGGATGCCGGCGCCGTGGTGGGGCGGGGCAGGACAGTAGGGACGCATGATAACAGGATGTTCAATCGATGGCCCGAATTCTGATCGTTGAGGACGAACCGATTCTGCGGCAGAACATTGCGGATCGGTTGCGCGCCGAGGGGCATGAAGTTGTCGATACGGGCACGGGCGAAGCCGGCGTCGAATTGGCTACCCTGTTGGCGCCCGACCTCGTCCTTACGGATTTGCGCCTGCCCGGAATGGACGGCTTACGCGTCCTACGGGACGTGAAACGAATCAATCCCCGAACGATGGTGGTGATGCTGACCGCTCACGGGTCGGAGAAATCCGCCGTGGACGCCTTGCGTGAGGGCGCTTACGACTACCTTCACAAACCCGTCGACCTGAAGGAGCTCGCATTACTGATCGAGCGCGCCGTCAGCCATTGCCGCGCGCTCGACGGGTTGGAGTATCTTCGCGAGACTGAGCGGCAAAAGGGAACTCTCGCGGCGCTCATCGGCGTCTCCGCGAATATCCGAGACGTTAAGAATCTGGTCCGTCAATTGGCCTCGTCACCAGCCGTCGGCCTCCAAGACCCTCCTACGGTCCTCATCACCGGAGAAACAGGCTGTGGAAAGGACCTCATCGCCCACGCGATTCACTACGAAGGTCCGCGCAAAAACGGCCCGTTCGTTCATGTCAACTGCACGGCGATCTCCGAGACGCTTTTCGAAAGCGAGCTGTTCGGACACGTTAAAGGCTCTTTCACCGACGCTCGAACGAACAAGAAGGGCTTGTTTCAAGTCGCCGAGGGAGGGACGATTTTTCTCGACGAAATCGGTCACATGGGCCCCGCCATGCAGGCCAAGCTGCTGCTCGCACTTGAAAAACGCACCATACGGCCCATTGGGGCGACCGACGAAAGGCTCATCAACGTCCACATCATTGCGGCTACGAATCGGGACCTCCAAGAAGCGATTAACAAGAACGACTTTCGCCCGGACCTGTTCCACCGACTCCGGGTGTTTGAGATTCACGTCCTTCCGCTCCGGCAACGGCCCGAGGATATTCTCCCCATTGCGGAGACGTTCACAAAAAAGCACGCCAAGAGATTCTCCAAGCCGACTCCCGTCCTTTCCAGCGCCGCGTCCGCGGCACTCAAGCGGTTCCATTGGCCGGGCAATGTTCGCGAACTCTCCCACACCCTTGAGAGCGCCATCTTGACGTGCGACGAAACTGAACTCAGCGAAAAACACCTTCGCTTGGACGCTCTGTCAATTCCTTCCGCCGGACAATTCAAATCACCAGGGCGGTTCGTCATGGAAATGGACTTTGAAGGCGGGACCCCGACACTGGAACAGGCCGAACAGCAGATCATCCGCGCCGCTTTTGAATATTCCGGCCGCAATCTGCGCAAGACGGCGCGCATCCTCGGACTCAGCCGCGAAGCGATACGCTACCGGCTGGCGAAGGCCGAGGTTAAGCCCGCCGCGGAATAAAAGGACGCTACAAATCTGACGTCGGCTAATCTGGCTATGGGCAACGGCTGCGCCGAGGTTGAGGATCGTTTTTCCACGCACTGCCGCACCGGACCCTGCACGGTAGAATAATCACAGAATCAACGAACGATGCTGCTGCGAAGCCATCGTTCCACGAGACCAAAGGCAGACGGCATTTCTGGTGCAAGCGTTTCCATCGAAATCGACCGCTCGCCTGGCCAGCCAAATGGGCATGCGCACCACCCTGATTGGCATTGGCGTGAACGCCCTCCTCGCCCTTACCAAGGGCGCGGCGGGTTACTTCGGTCACTCGTATGCCTTGATCGCCGACGCCATCGAGTCAGCCTCGGACATCTTGAGCTCTCTGGTAATCTGGATCGGTTTGCGGATGGCGGGCAAGCCTCCCGATGACAACCACCCCTACGGTCATGGAAAGTTCGAGCCGATCGCTGCGGCTGTCGTCGCCCTGACTCTTCTGGCCGCGGCAGTAGTCATCGCGGTCGAGAGCGTTCACGAGATTGTCACCCCGCATCACGCCCCGGCTCCTTTTACCCTGGCGGTTCTCGTGTTGGTCGTAGTAACAAAGGAAACGCTGTTCCGGTTCGTGGTCAAGGTGGGAGCGGACGTGAGAAGCACGGCTGTCAAAACGGATGCTTGGCACCACCGCAGCGACGCCATCACATCCGCGGCGGCGTTTGTTGGAATTCTTGTCGCGCTGATCGGCGGCTCAGGCTATGAGAGCGCGGACGACTTCGCCGCGCTCGTCGCATCGGGGATTATTGCTGTCAACGCCGTCAGGTTGTTGCGACCCGCGTTGGCAGAGCTGCTGGATACCGCACCACCCAAGGAATTTGAAAGAGGTGTCCTTCATTCAGCGGCAAACGTAGACGGCGTACTCGGTACGCACCATTGTCGCGTGCGTAAGCTCGGGTTCGACCTTTTCGTTGATCTCCACGTCGAGGTAAATGCAATGAGCACGGTCGCGGAAGGGCACCGCATCGCACATGCCGTGAAAGACCGAATTCGGCTGGACAATCCGTCTATTACCGATGTACTGATCCACGTGGAGCCCGCGACCTTGCCTTCGCGAACCTGTACGACGGTGCACGAGTCCCCGCCAGCAAAGACATGAGCCCCAGTGTCCATGGAGGCCGAGGACGTTTTGACATACGCCGATCCTGAAATGGTCGCTATCCCGGCACCCGGGCACTATTGTGTTCGACGTCAGGGGGCGCGTGAGGGTCGAGATCACCAGGAGTCCATGGCTAACGGCGAAGTTCAGTCGGCTCCTGGAAACAACATCAACGGCGGTGGTTGCGGCGTACAAAGTCAGCAGAGAAACTTCGCGTTCACTGCTTTTTCGTGCGATGACGAAGCTCGTCGAGCGTTCTGATACCCCCAAGTCCCCTCGCCCCGCAATGCGGGCCGAACTTCCCTTCTTCCCTTAAGGCGTCGTTTGGCCCGCGTATGGTCAATAAGTGGCATGGGCCGCCGCTCCGAAAGAGTGCCGCCGGCTTTCCCAAGTGGTCTCGTCCCGGCCGAACAGGCGGATAAACGCTTCGTCAACAAGTGCGGTCGGCTGAAGGTTTGGGCGGCGGACTCTTGTGAGAAGTGCCGCGCGGACAATGTTCGAAGTTCTTCATAGATCAGCGGGAAAAGTTCTTGCAATGCCAGCGATCGCCCTTCTGGGCTCTCACCTGCAACGTCGTAACGTTGCCGCTGGTCTTGGGTTGCGAATTCGGCATCATCGTCGCCCCGCCCGCCTGACATATCCTGCCATGAATCGGAGCATAAAGACAAGGAGAAGGTGACATCCTTCCTTGAGTGGATGTCGCCAGTATTAGCATCGCTGGAAAAAAAAGTGTGGACTGGCACGGAACATGCTGAGAGGTCGCAGATCGTCGACAAGGTGGAACGCTTCTGCCTCAAGTAGATGGCGACCTTCCGTCAGTCGGAATCGTAAGGAAGGCCCGAAACTCGAAATGGTAGGTCTTGCGGGTGTGCGTATACTCACGCATCCATTCAAGAACGGCATGTCTCTCAATGCGTCAAAGTTGCGTGGTTTTACACTTTTGGGGGGGGAAATCACTACACCGTCTCAGGCTGTGATATCGGTGCCGGACGCGTGAGCCGCAGGCGGTGATAGAGCTGAATCGCACATTACAGGAAAGATTCAGCGCGATGAGTACTCGGAGGTATCGCCATGACAACACTTGTATCCGAAGGCGAGCGGCTGAACAGTGCGGCTTGTTCATCGAGGTCGGCATTCGATCTTGGCGAGCTTGCCTGTCATTCCAAATTGAGTGGAGGTCGCGTCATGACAAGGCAACTACTATTTTTAGCATCTCTGGTTCTTCTGGGCGAGTATGGGCCGCTCGAAAAGCGCTTGATCGCTGGGACCCTTCCGGGGGATGCAGCAGTGAGCGCAGCCGCAGGCGATCAATCCGCCCCCGCCATCGCTCGCGGAGGCGATGTACTCCTGGCGGTATGGTCGGATGCGCGCGCCAACGTCACTGGCGGTTACGAAGGCGAAACGTCTCGTGACATCTATGGTGCGCGCCTCGACACGGACGGCAATCTCCTCGATACCGTGCCGATTGCCATCGCGGCGGGCAAGTCTTCGCAGGAAAACCCCAAAGTCGCCTGGAACGGGACCCACTGGCTCGTGGTCTTCGAGAGTTGGGATCTCAACGGCACCGGATACTACTACCAGAAATCAATGGAGGCCGTCCGCGTGGCGCCGTCCGGACAGGTGCTGGATTCCACACCCATCAAACTCTACGGCCTGACCCCCAGCGGCGGTAGTTACTGGGCGCTGGCCAGCGATGGCACAAACTGGGTCGTCGTGAACCAAGGCAGCTCCTCCAGCGGAAACATCTTTGCCGTGCGCATCTCGCCGGCCGGCGTGTTGCTCGATCAACCGACGCACACCCTGGTGGAGGCGACTTATTATGGACGCTCAAACCTGAAGCTGGCCTACTCATCCGGCGTGTTCATACTGACATTTAATGATGAATATGTGAACGGCACCGACAACACCAAGGCCGTGCGGTTCGATAGCAATCTCAATAAACTGGATGGTGCCATGATTCCGCTGCTGTCGACTCCGCTCAGCGACATCGCCGCCAATGACACCGGTTTCTACATCGTCTGGAATCGCCAGGAACCGAACTTCTCCGTCATCGTCGCCGGCTCGCGCCTCAGCACGGCCGGTCAGACACTCGATGGCAACGGCGTCAATCTCTCCGGGACGAAACAGCCCTACGCCTACGCTTCCACGGCCGTCGCGTGGGATGGCGTCAACTGGCGCGTGACGTGGGGCGAGTACAGCACCACCTGGGTGGCCCGCGTGAATGCCGCCGGCCAGGTGCTCGACCCCGGAAGCGTCGCGGTTCCCGGTATACAGACCGGACCCACCGCTGGAACGGGACAAGGCGGCGTCCAACTCGCCTGGACGGAGTACGCGAACAACAACAACGACGTCTACAGCGCCGCCATCACCCCGAGCAGCACGGTCGGATCGGCCAGCACGCTTTCGGTCGGCACTCCCCGGCAGCAGCGCTCCGACATGGCCACCAATGGAGCGGGCTTCATGCTGGTGTACTTCAGCGCGACGGCAAACCAGAACCGCGTCCTCGCCCAGCCGCTCGATGCCAATGGAGAACCACTGATCGCGGCGCCCATTCAACTCGATTCCGGCAGTCCCGCCAGTGGTCCGAGTTATGCAAACGTGGCATGGAACGGCTCCTGCTATCTGGCGGCTTGGGGAAATCCGAGCGGCATCGTGGGCCAACGACTGCTTCCCGACGGGGCCAAAATCGACGCAGCGCCGTTTGTCGTCATGAGCGCGGCCAGCAAGGCGTTTGGTTCGGCGGATGTCGCGGCGCTGGGCGGTGACTTCCTCGTCGTGGGCCGAAAAATCGGAATCAACGCTCAGTACATCTTTCCGGTGGGCGCTCGTGTTCGCGGATCGGATGGCGCCGTGCTTGATGCCGCGCCGCTGGTGCTCGGCGGCTCTTATGTGGGGCGGGTGCCGGCCGTTGTCGCGCTTGGCGGGCGCTGGCTCGCGGCCTGGCATCAGAATTCCACACACGACAATCCCTATGCGAACACGATGGGCGCGTTCGTGGATTCGAACGGTTCGGCGACGCCCGCGTTCACTATTCACACCAGTTTTTCAACAGCCGGAGGCAACGGCATCTTCGAACTGGCGCTGGCCTCCAGCGGAACTGTCGCCATGATGGTGCAATCTCAGGAACTATCGTCGGGGGTCGAAACGGATTTGCTCGCGCGGCTGATCAACGCCGACGGCACCGTTCAGCCCACGATTAATCTCACCCCATGGGTCGGGAACCAATACAAACCGCGTGCGGCATGGGACGGCACGAATTTCATCGTCGCCTATCAGGACCAGAAGAACCGTCTTGCAGATTGGACTCTGGATCAGCTCGATGCGCGAAGCGACCTGTTCGCCATGCGCATTACCCCGACCGGTGCAATTCTGGACCCGCAAGGGTTCGTCTTCTCGGCGTCACCGACAGGCGAAACCGATCCGAACATTGCCGCCCTCAACGGCGTGTCCCTGCTTACCGGCTCGGTCGTGACCAATGACTCAGTCCACGCAAACTACCGCGTGATTTATGAACAGTTCGGAGTCGGCGGAAACAAGTGGCCCGTCGCTGTGACAACGGCCAACCCCACCGGCGGCGATGTGCCAATCGACGTCGCATTCAGCTCTGCGGGATCGGACGATCCCGACGGGGCGATTGCCTCGTACCTTTGGGATTTCGGCGATGGTGCGTCGTCCACGCAGGCCAGCCCAACGCACACCTATTTGGTCGCAGGCCCCTACGCGGCGAAGCTCACTGTGACAGACAACGGCGGAGCGTCGACAACACAGACGGTCCTGGTCAAGGTCGTTGCTCCCAACCAGTTGCCGGTTGCCGTCGCAACCGCTGACCGGTACGCCGGCGTCCTCCCGCTCGACGTGGTGCTCTCCGCAGCGGGTTCGTACGACCCCGACGGCTTCATCGGAAACATCGAATGGCTGTTCAGCGATGGCGGCAGTTACTGGGGGGCAACGGCATATCATACGTTTGACACGCCGGGTCCGCAGACCGTTACGATGAATTGTTACGATGCGCGCGGTGGTGTCGGCACGACAAGCCTGATCATAAACGCCGCAGGCGTCAACTTGCCGCCAGTCGCGGCCGCCAACGCGACACCGAATTCCGGCCATACACCGCTCGCCGTGCAATTCAACTCGGCCGGCTCGTACGACGCGGACGGCACCATCGTCACTTATGAGTGGGCCTTCGGCGACGGGACGGGCACCATTTCCAACGAGCCGAACCCGCTGCATATCTACGCCAACTCCGGTACATACATTGCCACGCTCACCGTGTGGGATGACGACAACGCCAGCGAGAGTGATACCGTCAACATCACCGCGGTGTCGTCGCATCATGTCGAATACGGCGTGAACCTATCGCTCGGGCCGAACTATATCGAGCATTACGAGCAGGGGGAGCAGCCGGTCGGGCCGATCGACCATGAGGACATCATCGCCGGATACGGTCGCGTGGCGGGAGTGGCGAATGTCGGATTCGGCGTGAACAAGGCGCGGGTGGACCTGGCCGGAACCAACGAGAACAATCCTCTGTTCTTTGAATATGGCTTTGCCACCTCGCGTTACTGGGATTCTTTCCAATTCGACGATCCGCAGCTCAATGGCACGCACGGCTTCTTCGACGTGACCCTTTACGTCGCAGGGTCCGGGTTCGTCAACATGAGCGATGCATATCTGCTGTCTCCGGATACCCAGTTCGACGCCTTCTGGCATGCGGTAATCAATGTCTCCGTCGATGGCGTGACCGATCCATTTGGAGGTCCCATTCAGTCGGGCTACTACGCGGGCGATTGGTACAAAGACTATGGTTCCGCAACTCTCGATTATTCTGGCGATCCGCTCAATACCTATCAGCAGACGATCACGTTCGAGTTTATCTACGGCCAGGCGATCTTTATGGACACGTTTCTCCAGTGCGACGTTAGTTTCGACAATCAAACCTCGCAGGTGGCCGGGACACTCGACGCCGTGATCGATCTCGGCAATTCCAGTTACTGGGGCGGTATCAGGAACCTCCGCGACGCGCAAGGCAATCCGGTAACTGCCGCGGGGTATTCCTCCAGCTCCGGCTTCGACTATCGCCAAAGTGCTTTCGCGGGCTCGCCCGGCGATATCGACGGCGACGGCACGGTGGACTCGATCGACCTGAACTTCTTCGTCGGCGTGCTGTTGGGGAGTAACCTGGATCCTGTTCATTTCAATCGTTCAGATTTGAACGGCGACGGCGCGGCCGACGGCGGCGATACTCAAGCGTTCGTCGATGCGATCATGCCGTGAGACACGCATGCATCTGGAGCCAGACTGCGAAATTCAGGGTATACGGCTGGAGCCTCATCGACGCCGGTTGTTTTTCAATTGCCCGTTTCAGGAGAAAGGAACATGCATGTTCGATTTATCAGCACGATCTGGGTTTTCGTAGCCCTCTCCGCCGGGACCAGTCGCGCCGAACCTCAGTATTCGTGGCGATACTACCGGCCGGGCAACACGGGCATCCAGGGAGACTTCAACGAAGCGCTCTGGATTGCGCCGGACGGGGATCCCTACATCGGCGGCTACGATCCGTCCTTCGAGGAAGGCGGGTTTGCGAAGTTCATCCAGGCGGAGAACCGTTGGGTCAACTACTCCAACGTCGACTATCCGATCATCGGCCATCCCGATGATACAGGGTGCACGCGCGCGAGAGACATCGTCCCCGAAATGGGCGGAAGGCTCTGGATCGGGACTTGGCGGGGAGCGTTGTCGTTCGACCCGACCGTCGGCGCGACCTCGCTCATGCGCCATGGTCCGGGCAACTCCGGGCTCAGCGCCGATTTCGTTTGGGACATCGACCGGGCTCCGGATGGTACGATGTGGTTCGCGAACAACGGAAGTGCTCGATACGACCCGGCGACCAACACCTGGACGCGCTGGGACAACATGGGGAACGTGTTCATCGCCGCGCAGCCCAAGCCGACAGGCGGGTACTTGATCTGGTCCTCGTCAAGAGCGCCGACCCGGGATTACACCTTCGTTTTCGACAGCGACACGGAGCAATGGACCATAATTTCCGTCGCGTACCCCTTCGACAAGCCCAATGAAGTGGTTGGGATGCCGGGAAAGGATTGCGTCGACGAGACCGGGAACTTCTGGGCCCTGCGGAGCACGAGCCCCGGCGACTTTGACAGCCTGGATTACCGCCAGCCGGACGGCTTTTGGGTCACGCCCCCTGAGCCTTTCTACGGGGTAACGTTCGACATCTGGGCCTTCAAGGCCTACGGGGATCGCCGGGCGCTGCTCGTCGACGGCAATGGAACGGTCTGGCAGTTCGACGGCTCAACTTGGGGAAACCTGGGGCAGTGGCGTCCCGGTGCTTACACATACTCCGCCGACATCGATGCAGCGGGCAACGTGTGGGTGTGCGGGAGCGGGGGCGCCGCAAGGCGGAACGCGCAGACCGGGCAGTGGCAGCGTTATCGCATTACCAACACGGCAAACTTTGACAGTTTCAACCGCGACCTCGCCATCGACCCCGTCAACAACTACGTTTATACGGGTGCCAATGCCGGCTCCGGCATCGGCGGAATGGTCCGCTTCGATGGGACGCGCTGGACCGCGTGGAATCAGCTCACGTACGGAATCGGGTACGACTGGCCGTTCCCCAACGACTATTGCGAGACCCTCGCCTATCAGCCCTCGAACGGCCGGATTGCGGTCTCTCCGCTCGAGTGGCTTTACGGAATTCACGAGTGGACCGGCTCGGGGTTCAACCCGCTGCTCCCATCCGGCGGCGCGGTGCGCATGTGCGAGGACTCGCAGGGCCGGCTGTGGGCCCTTGGAGAGTATTACAGCCTCAGCTACCTCGATACGCGCGGCTGGAACTCCGTGCCGATCATAGCATGGGGCAGCAAAATCCAGCGTGATCCCGAACGTCCGGGTACCGTCTGGGCCGCGACCGGACACGAGATCGTCCGCACCGACGGTGTGTACCGCTTCTCCCGCAACATCGAAGAATTCCCCGAGCTCCCCGCGTCAAGCGCCACGTTCTCCGGCTTGGCCGCCGCTCCCGGCGGCATTGCATGGATCGGAGCCTGGGTTCAGTTCAGTGATGGCACAGGCAGTGCGCTCATCCGCATCGACTCCAATGTCGGTACCTACCAGATGCTGCGTTTCGAGGAGGGCTGGCCGCTCCCGGGTCAGGCCGTGCAGCCATTGGCCGTCACGCCCGACGGACGGCTGTGGATGCAATACGACAGCGATTACCTGACAGCCCAGCGTGGTTTGTGCTGGTACGACGGCACCAACGTCGGGGTCTTCCCCGCGCCGCCCGGCGGCGAACCGCAGTGGGGCGGCCTGCCGCACGCTGCAATCGACGATCTGGAAGTTCGAGTCATACCCGGCGGATATGAATTGTGGATGAGCTGCGTGAGTCGCGGACTCGCCGTCCTGACCGTTCTGAACACCGTCCCAGCACCCGGCGACATCAATGGTGACGGGGTCGTAAACGACGCAGACCTGACGATTTTCGTAGCAGTCTTACTCGGCGTCGACAAGAATCCGACGCATTTGGCGCGTAGCGACTTGACGGGTGACGGAACAGCGAACGGCGCCGACGCGCAGATATTTGTCCACCAGATGCTCATGCCGTGAGTAGTCACGGTCAATGCATAGCAGAGGACAAAGACACGAGGCGAACGCCCTTCATTCTGATTGCAGGCGAGCCCAATATGCGAGGAGTCAAGATGGCGGCGAAGTTAATTGGCGAGGTAGTTTACCATTGGCGAGTGACGGTCAAAGATGTTAATGGTCCTCCCGTATTGTTGCGAAGGATGCTTTTTCCAAGAAACCGAATTTGGCCGACTCGGAAGTCGTTGCTGGTGCGGAGCGGCGAAATCGCCATGAGGGCGGACCGATATCCTACTCGATTCACGTCCAGCGATCTCTCTTGGAGGGTTTCGATCAACGAATTCTTCAGGCGGCGTGGTAATAGTGTCGCAGCAGCCCGCCCAGAAATCGTTGGCAGCGAGTTGATCCAAGGTCAGGAGTAGCCATTGTTACGTTGTCGTCGGGTGGTCCGGTTGCGGCGTGCGCGACGGTTCGATTTCCGAGTCCTTGATGCGGGCGATGGGTATTGAAGAATTGAGCGTATTCTCGAGCGATATGATCGAGATGACCAAGGCTGAAACACAGGAAATGACTCAAGCACTCCCGCTTGACCGCTCCGATCCAAGCTTCGGCAAACGCGTTGGCGTCCGGCGCCAATAGGGGCGTCCGCAGAGGCCGAATGCCTGCGTTGCGAAACACCTGATCAAACGCAGAAGAGAACTTCGTGTCGCGGTCGCGAAGTATGAATTTCGCCTCAATCTGGTGATCGTCGAGCTACATCATGACGTTTCGGGCCCGCCGCTCGACCCATGGTCCATGGGGGTGATACGTGGCCGGCGAAAGGAATACCTTTCTTGTGCCTATTTGGATGAAGACGAGGCAGCGGGCCAGCCGGACTCCAAGCGTGTGACCACCGCCTTGGTGCAAACGGATTTCCGGTATTGTGCTCCATGGACTATCGTTGAGCAGACGCCGGCTGCGTGGTTGTTTGCAATGTTGCAAACTTGGCGCGCCATTCGGCGGCCTTTTCGGGCTTGCCCCAGGCTCGGAAAACCTCATCTAGCAGCAGACCAATTCGCTCGCGCTCCGCATCGCTGTCCGTTCCCGTCCCAACGGAATGATCGAGACAGTCGTGAAGTATCCGTTCGGCATTTTCAAAACGATTGAGCTTGATGAGACAAGTGGTAAGTGAACGCGTGATGTCTAGTCGATCCCCGATACTCGGTCGAGTTAATGCCATCGCCTTCTCAAGCCATTCAGCGCCGCCCGCATAATCGCCTTTGGACATGCGGACGAGGCCAAGGCCGTGGGCCGGATCAGGAAACCTTTCTGGCGCGATTTCCAGCGCCTCTCTGAAGTAGGGTTCGGAATCGTCAAATCGCCCCTGCCGGAGAATTGCCATTCCAAGGCTTGCAAGGTAGCTGGCGACTCGCACCTGTCGGCCATAGGAATTGCGAGCGATCCTAAGTGCGTCGTGGAATTCCGATTCGGCTTTCTGATAGTTTTCCATTTTCATCAGCACCGAACCCAGATTGAGCAAGTAGATACCATGTTTGGGGTGATCGGGTCCGTCGATCTCCGCGGAGGCTTCCGCCACTTTCCTCGCCAAATGCTCAGCTCCCTCATAATCCTTTTTGTAAAAGAGCAGTCCCGACAAGGCCCCCATGCTGGCAAGCGTTTCGCTGTGCTTTTCGCCGAAAACTTTTCGGCGAATGGCCAGAGATTGTCGAAGAAGCGGCTCGGCCATCTCATGTTTCTTTTGAAGGACGAGGATCCATCCAAGATCGGCCAGCGCGAACGCGAATTCAGGAGTGTCCCCAGTTCGCGTACGGCGATACATCTCCACCGCCTGCATCATCATGGGTTCGGCCTCGGTGGCATTTGCCGTCCGCAGAAACCGGGTCCATGCAATATTCCGCAGGGTCCACGCGATATCCGGATGGTCATCGCCGTGGAGGGATCGCTCCGTCGCAAGTGCTTCATTCAGAAGCGGCAAAGCGGAATCCCAGAGATCCAGAGCGGTGTAGGCTATGCCGATCGTGTTCATGAGGTCGGCCTGGACGAGCTTTTCATCCTTCAACTCGCTTCGTATCCTTGCGGCAGCCTTGTCCAACATTTCACGCACCGTGTAGTCTTTCCCCTTTCCGATTTCGGGGTTGGCGGATTCAAAAAGGGCGACGAGAAATGAAGATACACGTTGAGCGGTTTTCGCCTTCTCGGCGGCGTGTTTTTCGGCATCCAGCGCACGCACCAGGTTTTTTTGCGAACGACCGTAGAGCAGACTCATCGAAATGCCGAAACCACCCAGCAACAGGAAGATGACCGTTGTGAGTGCGGCGGGAAGCGGATGGCGAATCACAAGTTTTCGCAGCTGGTAGAGTCCGCTCGGTGGATGTGCGAGGACGGGCTGACCTGTGGTGAAGCGTCGAATATCTTCCTTCAATTCGTTGACCGATTGATAACGCTGCGCCGGCTCTTTTTCGAGGGCCTTGAGAACGATGGTCTCCAAATCACCCCGGAGGGCGCGGTGAATCGTACTCGGCCGGCGCGGGGCCTCCTCGCAAATGAGGCGGACGGCGTGCGGCAGGGGCGCCGTCCGCACCTCGTAGGGCAACTGGTCGGTCAGCAGCTCGTATAAGACGACGCCCAAGGAGTAGATGTCACTGCGCAAGTCGATTTGATCGCTTGCACCGCGCGCCTGCTCGGGACTCATATACGCAAGTGTGCCTTGGATTTTGGCGGCGTCCGTGCTCAATGTGGTGAGCGCGACGTCCGAATCCGTGATCTTTGCCAGGCCGAAGTCCAAAACCTTGGCCAGCCCGTTCTCCGTGACCAACAAATTCGACGGCTTGATGTCGCGGTGAATTACGCCTCGCTGGTGCGCATAGGCAATCGCGTCGCAAATAGTGACGAACAATTCAAGCTTGCGCTCCGTGGACAACCCGTTCTTTCGCGCGAAATCAATGAGCGCCTTGCCCGGCACCAGCTCCATGGCGAAATAGTGGCGGTCGTCCTCGGTGCGACCCGATTCGTAGAGCGATGCGATATGGGGATGATTGAGCATTGCCAGGGCCTGCACTTCGCGGCGGAACAGTCGAATGACGCTTTGATCGACATAGCCCTGTCCGCGAACGACCTTGATCGCGACCTGTCGCTTCGGTTCATCCTGCATGGCCTCGTAGACCGTGCCCATTCCGCCGTAGCCGAGGATGCGCACGAGTCGGTAAGGCCCGATTTGTCTGCCGATCAGCGGGTCGTCGACGGGCAGACCGGCACCTGATGAATCGGGAGCGGGGGGCTCGAGGGACTGACTCTTTTGATAGGCCGAGAGGAGCGACGACACTTCCTGGTGGATCGACGGATCATCCGCGCAGGAGGCCTCCAGAAATTGCACCTGTTCGCGCGGTGGCCGGGCACGAGCCGTTTCGAACAAGTCCTTCACGCGATGTTGGCGTTCCGGCGTCATCGAAGATCTTTTCAACGATTCATTTCGCGCCAAAGCCAGGCCCGCGCCATCGCCCAATCCGTTTCCACCGTGCGTTTGGATACACTCAAGACGTCCGCGACCTCGGCGACGGAGAGGCCCGCAAAAAACCTGAGTTCCACGATCTGACTCTGCCAGGGATCACTGGTGGTGAGTTTTCGAAGGGCTTCGTCCAACGCGACCAAATCGACATCCGTATTCGCAACCTGCAGGAGGTTGTCCGACAGCGCGATTTTTTCAAATTGTCCTCCCCGCTTGATCGAGTTTCGGTCGCGGGCGTGCTTGACCAGGATATGGCGCATGACGACGGCGGCGACGCGGAAGAAATGCGCCCGATTCTCGAACGCGCCCGGCCTTTCCTTCATCAATCTCAAATAAGCTTCATGCACGAGGGCCGTGGGTTGAAGCGTGTGATCCTGGCGTTCGTTGTGGAAGAAGCTGTCAGCAAGCCGGCGTAGATCCGCATAAACCGCGGGCAGAAGCTGGGCGACGGCCTGACGGTCACCGGTGTCGAGGTCGTTCAGAACCCGCGTCAGGTCCGACTCCAGCCCGGTATCCATGATACCCATCCAAATATATTGAGAATTTGCTGCGGACATCGGCTCTCAAACGGACCTTTCCTAATGGAGCGCGGCCCGCTGTCCGGAAGCCGTGGAAATAGACAATCGCCATTCTACCACAAATGGGATGGCGTACTCCGTCGGCCCCGGGCGGGGGCCACGCTTCGTGCCGAAAAACGGTCAGTTCCGCCACGGGCGGCGGCCCGCAAGTACCGACATTTCAAGGAGATAGAAACATGCAATCGCGACGAAACAACCTGTCAATTATGCACCGAGCGGTTGTACCCATCGTGTTGGGATCGGCGGCAACGATGATCCTGGCGGTGCTGGCGGCCTGCAATGCGCGTCGGTCACAGGAGCTTCAGGCTGAGTCTCCCGTGAAAACCGCCCGCATCGAGCGTGATCCGTCACACGCCTTTGAATCAAACAAGACTCCGACCGCGCACCTGTTCGACGGCCAGCCCATGCGTTTTGAAGAGAACCGCGGACAGGCGCCGGAGGGCTATCCGTTTCGAGCGCGCGGCCGCGGCTACACCATGCTTCTATCGCCGACCGAGGTCGTCCTCGGCCTTCAGAGAAACGCAGATGGCGCCGCCGTTCACATGAAGTTCGTCGGATCGCGCTCCACTGCGGAACTCACCGGAGTCGATGAGCTTCCGGGCAAGGTCAACTACTTCATCGGTAACGACCCTGCCAACTGGCGGACGGAAATCCCGACGTACGCGCGTGTGCGCTGCGAAGGCGTCTGGCCGGGCATCGACGTGGAGTACTACGGTAATCAGCGCCAGCTCGAGTTCGACTTCGTGGTCGCGCCCGGTGTCGATCCGAGCGCCATTGAGATGCGATTCAACGGCGCGGATAGATTGAATATCGATGTAGACGGGGCCCTGCAAGTGACCGTCGCCTCGGGCGAGGTGGTCGTCCGCAAGCCGCTGATCTACCAGGAGATCGACGGGCAGCGCCGGGCGATCGCCGGCGGCTTCGTGCTGCGCGACAATCAATGCGTTGCGTTCCATGTCGACAGGTACGAGCCGACGTTGGCGCTCGTAATTGATCCGGTCGTAGTATATTCAACGTACCTGGGCGGGGCGGCTCCGTCGAACACAGGCGCCGCCACGTACGACGAGGCGTTCGGCGTTGCGGTAGATAGTACGGGCGCGGCCTACGTCGTCGGGACAACGCACTGCACCGATTTTCCGACGCTCGGCGCATTCGACAACACCGTTAGCGGACCGGGCGACGCGTTTGTAACCAAGTTCAGCGCGACCGGTACGCTGGTCTATTCGACCTACCTCGGCGGCACCTTCTCGAGCGCATCCGACCAAGGGTATGCGATTGCCGTGGATTCCTCGGGAAGCGCCTATATGACTGGGAGTACCTTCGGTGGTTTCCCCGCGACGGCCGGCGCTTTTGATACGTCGCACAACGGCTCGACGGACGTATTTGTTACCAAGCTCAGCCCTTCCGGTTCGGCGCTGGTGTACTCGACGTTTCTCGGGGGTCCCAACGGCGATCAAGGAAACGACATCGTCGTCAATTCGTCCGGCGAGGCGCACGTTGTGGGCGCCCCAAGCTCCGGCTTTCCGACGACGCCGGGTGCATTTGACACGACTCTTGGCGGCACGGGTGACGCATTCGTGGCCAAGCTCAACGCAGCCGGGTCCGCGCTCGTCTTCTCGACATTCCTGGGCGGATCGGGCGCGGATGAGGCCCAAGGCGTCGCCTTGGATTCCGCGGGTGCGGTCTATGTGACGGGAAGTACCCATTCGAGCAACTTCCCTGTCACCGCCGGTGTAGTCCAATCAACCATCGGCGGTTCAGGGGACGCATTTGTCACCAAGTTTAATCCGACGGGCTCATCCCTGGTCTACTCAACTTACTTTGGCGGTAGCGGCAACCTCGATGAGTGCAACGCCTTGCAAGTGGACGGTGGAGAGAACGCTTACATCTGTGGATTGACGAACTCAACCGATCTCTTTCTGGGCAGCCCCGGCTTCGATAAGACCAGAGCCGGCAATGACGCGTTCGTAGCCAAACTAAACAGCACAGCGACCGAGGTCACATTCTGCTCCTATCTAGGTGGCAGCAGCAGCGATGAGACTAATGCGATCGCGCTGGACGTGCTCGGAAGAGTGTACGTCGCCGGAACGACGAGTTCCGGTAACACGACCGGAGGCACGAGCAATCCGAGCAGTTTTCCGACCACCAGCGGCGCGCTTAAGCCGATTAAGCCGGGAACCGGCCCTTCGGACGCGTTTTTGTCCATCTTCGAGTCCAGTGGAACCTCATTGGCGTACTCGTCGTTCCTGGGCGGCTCCACCAACAGCGAATTCGGCAACGACCTCGCCGTCCTCGATTGCGATGTATGGGTCGTCGGCAGGACGTTGTCCTCCAATTTTCCGCTGGCCAACGCGTTTGACGGCACGTTTGGGGGGGCGGGGACCAGCGGCACCGCGGGGGACGCGTTCGTCACCCGCATGAACATCCTGTCCTGCAATCGTCCGCCAACGGCCACATGCCCGGCGCCGATCGCGCAGGAGTGTGCCTCGCCCGGTGGCAATACCGTAACGCTCAGCACGACCGTCGGCGACGCTGACGGTGATGCCCTGACCGTCATCTGGAAGGTGGACAGCGTTGTCGTGCAGACCGACAACGTTCCATCCGGTGGGGCGATCACGACGGCAACGCTTACGCTTACGCAGACGTTTACACTGGGCAATCACACGGTCGAAGTGATTGCCGTCGATTCCGGCGCCGTCCCGGCCGAGTGCCACGAACTGCACGTCATGATCGTCGATACCGAGGGGCCGACGGTGGTCTGCCCGGTCGAATTGGAGGCTGAGTCGGCGGATGAGTTCTGCCAGGCGGCCATTCCCGACGTGACCGGCGAGGTCAACGTCAACGACGACTGCACCCCGACCGGTTCGATCACCGTCACGCAGAGCCCCGCCGCCGGTACGCTGGTCGGCCTGGGCACGCACTCGATCACCGTTAGCGCCACTGACGGCTCGAACAATAGCAGCACGTGCAACGTCTCGTTCGTCGTATCGGATACGACCGGACCGCAGGTTGTCGATTGTCCATCGGGCGGCAGTGCCTCCGCCGACGCGGCCTGCCAGGCGATCGTCCCCGACTACACCGGGGGCGTGTTGGCAACCGATAACTGCTCCGCGGCGGCAGCCCTAACCATCCAGCAGGACCCCGTGCCGGGCGCCGTGGTCACGCTCGGACTGAACGAGGTCCTGCTGACTGTGACCGACGCGGCAGGCAACGCATCCGTGTGCGTCGTTCAATTCGAGGTCACCGACGACACTTCGCCCGTTCTCGCCCTGCCCGCGAATGCGACGGTGCAATGCGACCAGTCCAACGATGCCGGCGCAATGGGCTCGGCCACGGCTGTTGACAATTGCGATGCCGCGCCGGCCGTGTCGTCCAGCGATGAGATTGTGCCGGGCGACTGCCCCGGCGAGTACACCATTGTCCGCACGTGGAATGTGCTGGACGCGACAGGTAACTCGGCCTCTGATGATCAGATCATCGACGTAATCGACTCGATGGCGCCGGTGCTGGCGGGCGTGCCTTCCGACGCAACGGCGGAGTGCGACGCGGTACCCGCCGCAGCCGGCGTAACGGCCAACGACAATTGCGATCCGGCGCCGAGTGTGGCGTCCGGTGAGGACGTTACGCCCGGCGACTGTGCCGGGAATTACATCCTCACGCGGAGTTGGACGGCTACGGATGCGTGCGGCAACGCCAGCTTTGCGGAGCAGCACATTACGGTGGTCGACAACACGGCCCCCGAAGTCTCCCCCCCCGCGGACGTAACCGTCGAGTGCGGCCAGTCTACGGATGTTTCGGCCACGGGTCCGGCGACGGCAGTGGACAGCTGCGATGCCAGCCCGGCTGTGTCATCATCTGACAGCGTCAGCGGCGCGTGCCCGCAGATTCTTACCCGAAGCTGGTCTGCCAGCGACGGCTGCGGTAATGCAACAGCGCCCTACGCGCAGACCATCACGGTGGTGGACAACACGGCCCCGACGCTCTCGCTTGCCACCACCTCGGTGACGGTGATCGACATGGACAACAACGGCAGCGAGCCGGTGACTCTGCCGGCCGCTTCCGCCGCCGATACCTGCGATCCCAATCCGGCGATCACCTACGCCCCGGCGCTAAGCACCTTTCCGGTCGGCACGACGCTCGTAACGGTCGCCGCCCGCGACGCCTGCGGCAACGAGTCCACTGAGACAGTTGAGGTCACAGTGCAGCCGGGTGGGCCGGGCCCCTGCGCGACGCTCGTTGTCGAGGCCGCGCGGCACTCGACCGGCAGCGGCCCGCATCCGACCGCGAGCAAGTCTCCGCTCGTGGGAATCCTTGTCGGCGTGTACGACAAGTCCGAGGGAAGCTGTGCTCGCTCGCAGCCAGGACCCGGCGACGGCATCACTTGGCAGAAGTATCCGGCGATCGTGGCCAATTGCGCCCCGGTGGCCTCTCAGCCTACGAACAGCGAGGGCATCGCCTCCTTTTCGCTGCCTGCCGGCGACTATGTCGTCATCAGCCACTTCGACAGCGACGCGCCGCCCGACGGTGTGCGCGACCAGTACATTGGCGTCTCGGCCAGCGACCTGGCATGCGGCCAGACGATGAAAAAGCACCTGCAAATGCTGGTGGATGCCCAGGGTGTCAAGAAGCCAGGCAAGACCACGCGCCTGACCGGGTCGGAGCTACTCATCATTGAGCCAGAGTACGTCGTGTGGGACAACACCGTGCAGTTGTATCCATTCGTTCTCGAGAGTATCGGTGACTGGTGCATCACGGCCTCGGTTGCGCCGCCGGAGGGTTTCATTGCGGACTATTCGGCGCTATCCGCGACGGTGAACAACCAGCTTGGCGCCGTGCAGTTCACGATTACCGAAGTGGGCAGCGACCTGGTGCCGACCAGGACCGAGTTCCAGGTTATGCACAATGGGCGAAGCCGTACAGTGTCGAGTGACGTCGGGATCATGCTAACGCCGACTTACGCCCGATCCCGCGGCTTCGACGTAGGCGAACTGCGTCGGCGCGGCTTGATCGTGGACCGGTCTTTAAGGCCAAACCGCACTGAGTCGGGCAACGGCCAAGGCAGCGCGAGGTGATGGCGAACTAGGCCCAAGGAACTTGTACGGGCTGGAACTTAAGCCCCTGACGGGCGGAACCTACTCCCTCGTCGGCGGCTTCTGGCCCGCCGCGCCGTGTAGTTGCGTCGGCGATCTGAACTTCGACGACTAGGGAATCGGCCAAGACGTGCAAGGCTACGTCGATTGCGTGCTGAGCGACGGGAATAGCCCCAGCCGGCATTCTCCCTGGCCAGCCGCCTGATCAGCGCCCGGACGTTCCTGACAATCCTCGGTCGGCCGACGCGCCGGGGCTAGCGCCCTTCCCTTTGCTCCACGACCCACCGAGAATAGGTTTGAGGCGTGACGATGCCTCCCACGCTATGGTTTAATTCAGCACCGAGCGCCAACAGCCGGGCACGGTTATCCGGACTGGGGATGACGCGATTGCCGCCGAGCTTGCGGCGGAGAATCTCGACCTCGGCCTTGAGGAACCGGATGCGGGCATCCCGATGAGCCGCATTCGCTTCAACGAGGAGATGCGGAAGGATGTAGAGCCAGCGGAACATGTCTTGTGAACCTGGATTGAAAACCGGCAATCACGCAACAATGAGGGGCTCTCGACATTTTGGACCCGCGCTGGTGCCCGAACAACTCTCGGTGATGAAGAATCAAACGACGGGCCGTATGCGACTGCAATGGAAATCCAGTGGTGTTCGCTTGACCATGGTGATCCATGAAAACTATGCTGGTCTGAGTAAAGCCTCGGACATCACCGAGCTTAGTGCTAAATCCCGGTTCAGCCGGAAGTTGTGAAAATCAGCTTCCGCCATGCCATTACCTGGAGGCGCGGTACAATGGCTCCGCACGGCACGGCAGCGGAGCCGCGCCAGGTCATCTGGGAAATGCAGGTTCAGGAGACGCACATGAAGCGACTTACTAAGTCAATCAGCGTACTTCTAGTATTGGCCGGCGGGGTTGGCACCGCGTGGGCGGCAGAACCAGACGCTAGTCGAGAAGCGGTGGCGAAACTCAAGGCCGCCGCTCCCCAGGCGATCATCCACCAGGAAGGCTCCCGAATCACGCGTGTCGGCGGCCAGCCGCTCGCCTTCGGCGCCACACCCGAGGAGGCCGCTGAGCAGTTTCGACAAGTACACGCGGATGTTTTTGGGGTCGGTGTGGAGGACCTTGTAGCAGCACCCGTTACGGAGGGCGGCCGGTTCGTTCAGCCGGTCATGTACGAGCCGGAGCGGGGCGACTACAAATTCATGTTGGTGCGTTTCGGACAGCAGAAAGACGGGATTCCCGTCTTCCGGTCCGACCTGCGTTTGTTGTCGCGCAACGAGCCGGGTTTTCCGCTCGTACTTGCTGCGTCAGCCCTGCGAAACCTGGGCGGTTTTGTCCCGGACCAGACCACCCTACGGAACCCGTTTCAGCCCGCCGCCCATGTCGATCGGCCGCTGGAGTCGTTTTCAAACCCGCAAGTCGTGATCTGGGCCGGCGTCGATGATTCCGTCACGACGCCGGAGCTGGCGTACGCATTCGTCGCGGAAAAGGGGTCTTCCGGGGACGGGGACTACGAGAGGTGGCTGTATGTCGTCGACGCGGCCAACGGCAAGATCCTCTATCGCGAGAACCAGATAATCTTCACCGACCTCACCGGCAACGTGAGCGGAATGGCGACGACCGGCCCCAAAGCGGACTTCTGCGCGGCGGAGCAGGCCACCGCCCTGCCCTGGGCCATCGTAAGCGTCGTGGGTGGCAACAGCACGTTTGCCGACGCCGACGGCAACTTCACGATTCCCAACGGCGGCAGCGCTCAGGTCACGGTGCAGTCGCCGATGAGCGGGCAGTACTTCTTCGTCGACAACGTGCAAGGGGCCGAGGAGACGCTGTCTCTGGCGGTGACGCCGCCCGGCCCGGCGGACTTCATGCACAATGCCGCGAATACTGACGAGCAGGTCCGGGCGCAAATCAACGCCTATGTCCAGGCGAACGTCGTCCGCGATTTCTGTCTGACGTACAACCCCAGCTACCCGACGATCAGCACGCAGACGGACTTCCCGATCTACGTCAACCGCACTGATGGCTATTGCCCCGGCAACGCGTGGTATGACTACAGCTCCATCAACTTCTGCCTCTCGAGCGGCAGCTATCCCAACACAGCCTGGAGCAACATCGTCCACCACGAGTACGGCCACCACATGGTCACCTCAGGCGGCAGCGGGCAGGGACAGTACGGCGAAGGCATGTCCGACTGCATTGGCCTGCTCATCGCCGACGACCCGGTGTGCGGCTTCGGCTTCTTCGGCGACTGCAATTCGGGGCTGCGGAATGCGGACAACACGATTCAATACCCGTGCTCGGGCGAGATTCACGACTGCGGCCAGCTTATTTCCGGCTGCGTCTGGAGCACGCGGAACGAACTCCTCGCCACCAACCCCGCTACCTACCTCCAGATTCTCTCCAACCTGACGGTGAACTCGATTCTGCTCCACGGCGGGACCCAGATCACCCCGCAGATCACCATTGACTTCCTGACGCTCGACGACGACGACGGCAACATCAACAATGGCACGCCGCACCGGACGGAAATCTGCGCCGGCTTTGGCGCCCACAACATGGACTGCCCGCCGCTGCCGGTCGGGCTGAGCGTCATTCCGGCGACGGGCCTGGACTCGGCCGGACCCGTGGGCGGACCATTCTCGCCCGACAGCGTGACCTACACCCTGGAAAACCTGTACGACACGCCGATCGACTATAGCGTGTCCAAGACCGCGGCTTGGCTCGATTTGTCGAACATGTCGGGTACGCTGGCCGGACATGCCACGACGACCGTGATCGTGTCGATCAATTCCAGCGCCGACGGCCTGGCGACCGGTGCGTACACCGACACGGTGAGCTTCACGAACCTTACGGACCAGGTCGGCAACACGACACGTCCGGTGGCGCTGGCAGTCGGCGCCCCCAGCCTCCAGATAGAGTGGAACCTCGACACCAGTCCCGGCTGGAGCATGCAAGGTGAGTGGGGGTTCGGCCAGCCCACCGGCCAGGGTGGCGGCTACGGTTTCCCTGATCCGACGAGCGGATATAGCGGCACGAACGTGTATGGCATCAATCTGAATGGCAATTACTGGGTCTACGAACTCGTCGGCATGAACTACCTGACCGCGGGGCCGATCAACCTGAGCGGCATTGCCCTGGTCAATCTGAAATTCCGTCGTTGGCTCAACAGCGACTTTGAACCGTACGTGAATTGCACCGTCGAAGTCTCGAACAACGGCACGAACTGGACACAGGTCTGGTCGATCGGCGAGAGCGAGATCACGGAGGACGCCTGGTCGCTCCAGTCGTACGACATCAGCTCCGTCGCCGACAACCAGCCGAACGTGTACATCCGCTGGGGCCACGGCGTGGAAAACTTCGGGGCGGTCCCGTATTCCGGCTGGAACATCGACGACATCCAGATCTGGGGCGTTGGGTCGCAGGAGTCCACGCACACGCTCAACGTTGGCGCGGTCGGTCAGGGCAGCGTGGCGCTGAACCCGACCGGCCCGATCTACCCCGATGGCACCACAGTGACGCTGACCGCGAATCCGGCCGCGAACTGGCACTTTGATCATTGGACGGGCGATGTCACCGGTACGACCAACCCGGCCACGCTCGTCATGGACGCCGACAAGAACGTGACGGCGGTGTTCGCAGCGGACACGCGCACGCTGACGGTCAACGTCACCGGTCAGGGTACGGTTGCGCTCAACCCGCCGGGCGGGACCTACCCGTACGGGACGTCGGTGACGCTGACGGCAAATGCCGCCCCGGGCTGGCGCTTCGATCATTGGGAAGGCGCGCTGACCGGCTCGACGAACCCGAGGACGCTGTGGATGATCGTCGACTACACCGTGACGGCCGTGTTCGTGCAGGACACCTTCACGCTGACGGTGAACACTACCGGCCAGGGCAGCGTCGCGCTCAATCCCCCGGGTGGGAGCTATCTGTCGGGCACGACGGTGACGCTGACGGCGACGCCGGTCGCCGGCTGGCACTTCGATCATTGGGAAGGCGCGCTGACCGGCTCGACGAACCCGACAACGCTGCTGATGAACTCCAACAAGACCGTGACGGCGGTGTTCGTGCAGGACACCTACACGCTGACGGTCAACATCACCGGTCAGGGCAGCGTGGCGCTCAATCCCCCGGGTGGCAGCTATCTGTCGGGCACGACGGTGACGCTGACGGCGACGCCGGTGGCCGGCTGGACCTTCGATCGTTGGGAAGGCGCGCTGACCGGCTCGACGAACCCGACGACGCTGCTGATGAACTCCAACAAGACGGTGACGGCGGTTTTTCTGAACGTGCCACCCAACGCGCCGAGCAACGTGACCGCGACGGACCTCGGCGGCGGCCAGGCGCGCGTAACGTGGCAGGATAATTCCGGCAATGAGACCGGCTTCCAGATTGAGCGGCAGAAGCGCGTGGGCAGCAACTGGACGAATACGACGACGTTCAACGTCGGGGCCAATGTGACGACGTACACCGACGCGCCGGGCGCCGGCCAGTTCCGGTACCGCGTGCGGGCGTTCAACGGCAACGGCAACTCGGCCTGGTCCGCGTACGCGACAGTCAAAGTGAGATAGCGAACGAGCAACGAGAAGGGGATAGGTTCGATATTCCCAAACGTGAACCTATCCCCTTCTCCGGCTTAGGCTGTGCTAATCCAGCGCGAAGCAACGGACGTTGCGAAAACCGGCATTAAGGCACTCATAACCCGGAGGGTCTTTGTGATCCGCCGGTTCGCTGTTGTGTGAAGTTCATCACGTCTTCGCGGCGAATCTCGAATGATTTGCCAATCACCCGGCTAAGGAGCGAGATAGGCGACCACGAACGGAGCGATGTCCGCCCCGTTGACGACGGTGTCATGGTTCTTATCGAGCATGCAGATCAGGACCGGGTCCGTAATCTGGTCAAGGAGCAGGGCGACGAAGATGGCCAGATCTTCCGATTCAGGATCGCACTCATCCGGCAGGGCATTGAGGTTGCAGTCGGTGCTCGTCCCGAGAAAAAGGTCGCGTGCGTCATTCACCGAATTGCCGTTGCAGTCTCCCTGGGGACCGGCATAGACCGTCAGAAAAGCCGTGAAATCGTTGTCGTCAACATCGCCATCCTGATCAATGTCCATGATCGCGCAGGGGTCGTCGGGCGTATAGCCCCCGGATCCGTCGTAACAATCAGCCATTGCGATCAGATCGGCGGCGTCGATGTCGTTGTCGCCGTCGGCGTCGAACTCGGCGCGGCCGAGCGAATCCAGGAAGGCAATCACCTGCTGCTTCTGGGCCGGCAACAGGGCTGCGTACGCGGTCGCAGAGGGGAGGGCTTCGCTGCCGAAGCCGCCGTGCTCGGTAATCGCGGTCGTGATGCGCGAGGCAAAGGTACCGGCGGCGGCCCGGCCGTCGTGCAACATGGGGTCGCGTGCGCGAATTCCCCACAACGGCGGCGTTCGCATCTCCCGAACTTCGGCGTCGCCCTGACCGATGCCGTCGCCGAGGGCGCCCATGTCGTGAAGAAGAAAATCAGAGTAGGGCCGGATCGTTTTGTTGCGGATCGCCGTTTCCAGCGACGGGCTGTTCGACGTCACAAAGGAGGGAATGTGGCATTGAGCGCATCCGACCGAAACGAACAATGCTTCTCCGGCCATGCCCGACTTCGGGGTTTGGGGCGGTGAGGCGAGAAACCGCTGAAAATCGGTTACGCGATCGATGAAATCAAAGCCTTCGCCATCGGGTCCGTCCTCCGGATCCGCGACCGTGTCACATTCGCCGAGCGTGGGTGGATCGACGCCATTGGGATCGTTTTCGGCCAACACAAAGCGGTTGGTAATCCCCATTTCGTTTAGCGCGGCGTCAGCGGAAAAGGTCAGCACCGTGGCGACCTGGGCCTTCCAGCCGAACCGGCCGACGCGAAGCGGGCTACCCGGCGGATCCTCAAAGGCGGTCACCATGTGCGCGCGGCCGCTGATCGTTGGTCCGGGACTTTCATTCGCGAGAAGGTCCGCGTCCGGGATGGCCTCGAGCAAGCCGATGCCGAGGGAAGAGGTGGTGATTCGAAGCGTCGTGACGTTGGCCCCGGGGGGAATGACTTCGGCGCAGGTTTCGTTGATGGCGAGATTCTGGAGAAGCGATCCGCCTTGCGATTCCATCGGAAAGAAGCCGCCGCCTTTTTCGTCGAACAAGCCAAAGCGCGTAACGGCAATGGACCCGGAGCCGCCCACCGGGTTGTTGTGGCAACTCGCGCAACTCTGCTGGTTCATGATCGGGCCGAGCCCCTCTTCGATCGTGAACGTCTTTTCGAATGCCGTCTTGCCGGTGTTGAAGCGAGCCAGTTCGACGGGCGACATTCCGGCGAGTGGTTGCCCCATGCGCGGCTGAGGGTCGACGGCCCAAAGCGCACCGGCGTAGATCAGTGTCGCCAGGATGGCCGACACTCGAATCGCGATGTGTCTCCCACGCATGGTGAAAATTGTCCCCTCCGGAATCATCAAGGTGGACATTCGTCGCCGACGAGAAGCGTATCAACAAATAGTGGAATATCGGCGTCCTGCATACCCACCGTCCCGTCGAGGTTTCCGCAAGCGCAGTTGGATCCCCCGCCCAAAAAGCACGCAAGGAACTCCTGAATGTCCAACCCGGAGCGCTGTTGGTCGCCATTCAAATCGGCAGGGCAGGCGCACGGGGATGCGCAGACATATTTGGATATTTCGACGACGTCGATCGCCGCCTCCGTGACCGAGTTATTCGGTGTATCCTGAATCGAGAATCGCACCCGGACATTGGCCGACAGCGGCTGCCCGGGAAAGAAATCGCCGACTTGGAAGCTATTCGTCTGCCAATTTGCTGAATCAGTGGTGAAGGCCTCGACCTGGGTCCAGTTGGCGCCATCGTTGTTTGAGACGGAGACGATCAGTGAATCCGGCGTTGACGCTCCGCCCGTCGAGCTGTAAACCCAGCGCGCATAGGAAATGATCGCGTCCGAGTCCGTCAGGTCGATGAGTGGCGAGATCAGGTGGGTCGGGCCCCCGTCGACGTCGTTAGCGCCGGCGGCGCCGCCAACCGGACCGTCGTCCGAGACAAAGCAATAAACTTTGTCGGTGCCCGCCTGGGCATCATCCTCGGGAGCGGCCGGGGCGGTGGAATTCAACGTCCCGTTGGGGTCCGCGCGTTCCCAGATTCCCAGAGTAATCCCGTTTTCATTCAAGACTGTCCAACCACCGGCTCCGCTTTCGAAATCTTCAACCGTGGATTCGAGGCCAATCGCGGCGACGGCGGAATGGTGCGATCCCGGTGCCCCCGGCGGCCCGGTAAAGGCCCCGCCGCCAACGGCATCCGCGCTGAAATAATAATCGATGCGCTGCGGACAGGGCGCGGAAGGCAAGACCGCCTCATAGAGACCGGGCGGTCCGAGCGCGGTCAGTCGTTGCGAACTCCAGGCGCCGCCGTTGATTCGGTAAAAAACGGCCACGCTCTCTTCGTCGAAGATGGTGCCTTCGACGCCGGTCGCCTGAACTTGAAACGTGGAGATCATTCCAGGCGGGACATTGGAAGGCAACCCTTCTGGATACGTGAAGAGGACGCCGGTCGGAGGTACGTTGATCCAGACCTCGGTGGTGTTGCAACGCCCGATCACGAGATCGAGCCAGTTGTCGCCGTTGATGTCGAAGACGGCGAAGTTGTGCACGCCGACCAGCATGTTGGACGGGATATCTCCGGGATCGGCGACGAAGGTAACACTGGGCGCGTTTCCATTGTTGCGAAGGATGTCGCCCTGACGCGATCCGCACGGACCTATATCCACGTCCACGTCGGAGATAAGGACGTCTTTCCAGTTGTCGCGGTCCAAGTCGGCGGCGACGGACTGGCTGCCGAAACCGCCTGTGGCGGCGGGAAAGGTGAACGTGCTGAACGTGGCCAGGCCCTGGACGTTGTTGCCGTTGTTGAGAAGGTAACGATCGGTCGCGTCATCCGTTACGATGAGGTCCATCCGATTGTCATTGTTCAAATCCGCGGGCGTCACAAAGTACGGCGCCGAGGTGTAGACGCTCTGGTAAGTGTCAAAGAAACCGGGCGTCGCCAGCTTGTTGTAGGCGATTCCAATGTATTGCGGAGGGTTCAGCGAAGTTTGCTTGACGATGTCCAGTTTTCCGTCGTTGTTCATGTCGACGATGGCCGCCGCGGCGCCGAAGGCCGATCGCCGGAACGGATAGGGCGTGCCGCCGACGGTAATGGTGCCGGAGAACCGCGTCGGGGTTTCATCCGTGAAGAACCCGTTACCGTTGTTGATCAGCAATCGGTCGTCAAAATCAGCGCCCGCGGGTTCGGAGACACCGCCGGCGCCGCTGCTGTCGTAATCGCCGAACCAAAGTTCCGGCGCGCCGTCCCCGGTCAGGTCCCCAGCGGCCACGCTGCAAAAACGCGGGTTGAAGCTGCCGCCCGTCAGGCTCGTCATTGTCGGAATTCTCGAATTCTCGAAGCGGAAACCCTGCCAGACGCCGCCGGATTCGGTCTTGTTGATGTAAATGCGGGGATGGCCGATGTGCTTCGGGTCCCCGTCGCTGATCGTCGTCGCCGTGACGATGTCGAGCCAGGTGTCGAGATTGACGTCCACGAGCAGGACGTCGCGATCGTTCGTCGGCGTCAGAAACCCCATGTCCCCGACGACATCCGCTTCAGTCGCATACAGCGAGGTGCGATCGGTCAGCACCCCGCCTTCGTTCATGTAGAGTACGTTCGTCCGTTTGCCGGCCGACGTGAAGGGTTCCTTCCGCACACTCACCAGGTCGATGTCCCCGTCTTTATCGACGTCGCCCCACGCGTAATCCTTCTCATCCACGTCATTCGTGCCGTTGGCCGGAACGGCCGAGAGCCGGGTGGCGGACTCGTTGTTGAAACGGACCCATTGTCCCTGCGCCGGATAGCAAAATAAGAAAATGACTATGGGGGCGAAGAAGAAAGACCGTGAATTCAATCGAACCATTCTGGTTGCCCCGACGCTGGCTATGGAGTTTCAAAAAGTCCGATCCGAGCCTCAGTTTAACGTTTACCCGGCGTTATTTCAATGCGCCGATAAAGCGCTCACCGCGCGTCGGGGCGCTGGGCATTCAAGCGTTCCATGAACGCCGCGTCGTCCGGGCGTGCTCGCGATCGAAGGTCGCGCGCCAGGTCCGCGAGATTCCTCGGTACGTCAAAATACCAGCGACCGGGAAAGACGCTTCGCTTGTGCGGTGGCACACGGTCGCCCCCGTAAGTAGACGCATCCGATACCAGATCGTCCAAACCCACTTTTCCGATGTAGATGACTTGGAGCTTCCCGGCCGAATCCACCAGCAAACTAAGCGGCAAAGATGCCAGGCCCTCTCGGTCGCGCACGTGCTTAAGGACGGCATCAAGCGCTTCGATCGTACCCGGCGCGGCCTCCAACGATTGCCAGTCGGCGGAATCCTTCCCCGTCTTTATGGCGCGCTCAAACACAGCCGCTGCTTTCGTGCGATCCTCCGGCTTGTCGACGTTCAGCGGGCAGACGCGGAGCCCGACTTCCGCGAGCCTCGTTTTTTCGCGAGCGAGTTCCTGCAGCTCGGAGAGGCATGGCGCGCACCAACTTGCCCAGAGCGCAATCAGGGAAGCACGATTGGAGTCCCGCGACGCACCAGTTTCGGCGAGCAACCCCGGCGGCAATGAGAATGGAACTTTCAAAACCAACCTCGCTGAGGCCGGCGGCTCCGCCGGCTCGATCGGCCGATCTTCCAGTCGCGAACGGCGGTCCGGAAGGCGCTCCGGACGATCCGAGCCTTGCGTGATGCGGTAGCGGGCGTTCGCCTCAAGTCCGGTGAATTCGCTGGACGGACCGCCGGGCCACTTTACAGTGACCCGTTGGATGTCACCCGTCTCCGGCAGACCGAACTGCAGCCACTTGCTGGACTGCGATAAATAACCATCACCGGCGGCGACCGCGCGTATGGCGCGTTGACCGCCGATTTCCAACAACACCTTTCCGCCGATGGCGTCGCGGTTGCACGACTTTCCAACCAGTTGAAATGCGACCCAGCGGCTAGCGGGGGGTTGATCGTTTCGCAAAAAGCGAATCTGCGGTCCGGAGCGGAACTTCATCCATAGATCAAGGTCACCGTCACCGTCCCAGTCGGTCGTCGCAACGGCGCGGCCGTCTTCCACATAATCAATTCCCGATAGCGCTGACACATCCGCGAAGCTGCCGTCCCGCAGATTGAGGAACACGCATTTGCGCTCCCGCCCGCTCCAGGAAAAGCCGCACAACATCAAGCGACTCATGTCGGCCCAACTGGTGAAGTAGGGCTGCTCGGCGGGGGACCGGCGCGAGCCAAATCCACTGGACTTCCGCGACGCGACGCGCCGCCAGAAAAAACTTCACAGGTCGTCCGGTCGCGGACCGGTTAGAAACCCGTTGGGGCAAACGATATCATCCCATCCGTCATTGTTGATATCTACGAATTTCGCCCCCCAAGCCCATCGCCCCATGGCGGCGCCGGCCCCGTCGCTGGCCGTTTTGAACCGTCCATTTCCCTGGTTGATGAGCAGCGTGTTACCGCGCGTGTGCCTTTGAATCCCTTGAAGCGTCGAGGGCGCGGCCTTCTCGTGAAAGCGCGGTTGATAAGCGATCCGGTTGCCGGCGCCGGAATACATGTTGCTGACATAAAGGTCGAGGTCGCCATCGCGATCGTAGTCCGACCAGCTGACGCCCATGCCGGCGGCCTGGTCATCGACGCCGGCCTCGGCCGCGACATCGACAAAGCGGCCGCCGTCGTTGCGATAAAGATTGTTGCGGCCGAAGTCGTTGGATACGTACAGATCGGGATCGCCGTCATCGTCGTAATCCGCCCAGGCGGCCGCGGTGCTGAAGCGCCGGTTATTCTGGTCGATACCGGATGACAAGGTGATGTCGGCGAATCCGCGGGGACCGTCGTTGCGCAGGAGGATGTTCGGAGGCCCATTGTTCGCATCTTCGAAGGGCACCGGGATACTGACCCCGTATTGCACTTCCACATAACGGCAACCGTAAATGTCCAGGTCGCCGTCCAGGTCGTAGTCCGCGGCCGCGAGCGAGAAAAATGCGCCGTTCGTGGACGCCCGCGCGGCACCGGCGGGCGTGAATCGCCCTCGGCCGTCGTTGATCGAGAAGAGGATGCTGGGGCCCATCGCACTGACGAGGTCCTGATCGCCGTCATTGTCGAAGTCGATGAGCAAAACGCCTTTCGTGTCATCGAGCCAGTCGACGGCGGCCTGCGCCGACGTTTCTTGAACCGTGCCGTCCGGCTGCTGAACGAGCAGCTTGTTGGGCAGTCCGGTCCCCATCGCGATATACAGGTCGTCCAGGTCGTCTCCGTTCACATCGCCGACGGCGATGCCCTGGTGTCCCATGAAATTCGTCTCACCGACGGCGTCGATACGGCCATACCAATAGTCGCAGCCATGGGACAGGATCGGGGACCAGGTCTCGTCGCGGGTGATCACCGCGCGCGTGCAATCGGTAAAGGCGGCCTTGGGAACGACGATTTCAGAAAAATCGACGGAGCTTATCCCCGCGATAACGGGCCGGTCCTCGCGATCGCCCTTGCGCCACTCCACGTGCCAGCGGGCGTTCTGTTGGAGTCGGCGCTGCGCGGTATGGGAAAACGTGTGGACCATGACGGTCGTCGTGAACGATCCCTCCTTGCCGGCCTCGACGCCAACGATCTTCATCTCCATCCGCAGCCCCTGACCCTCGTGGTGAGGTCGCAGAAAATCATCGAAGGCTATTGCGGGCGGGCGGAGCTTTTTCGAAGTGTCCGCTGGGCGGCAAACGCGCCAATCGCCGATGATTGCTTCCTTCAAAGAGCTCGGCCGCAAGGAGCCGATGCTGCATCCGGGGGCGAAGAATGCCCCGGCGGCTTCATCCGTGAGCGTATGGTCCTTGATCAGCGAATCCGCCAATTCGGACAAGCGGTGTTTGGCCTGGTCCGCCTGAACTTCGGACTGCCAATCATCGCGAGCGGGGTCTACGAATTTCGCGACTTGGGGTACGTCGGACGGGTCATCGCCGAGCGATGGAGATGGGCGTCCAATCCCGACCCAAAGGGCGAAACTTGCAACCCAGCCGACTGTTCGGAGGGCGGGTAATCGATAGAAACCGACACAGAGCGATGTCACAATCTGATCATAACTGGCCACACCTGGAATGACCAAGATGTCGCCATCAACTCGAACCAGGGATAATCCGTGTGACGCGTCGCGCGGGTCTATGGGCGAGGGTCCATAATGGTGATGGCCCTCCCGCCTGATCATGGAGTGTGATTTTCGAGGAATATGAATCGGCCGATGTGACGTCTGTCGGCGATGCGGAATCGCAAGATCTCCGCCCGCGTGAACCGACATTGTACTCAAACTTTACTGGCCGCGGATTTTCCTCGCTCGATCCTCGTGAATCGCGAGTTCCGACCCTTCTTAACGATCTCTCGGAGTAGAGCGCTGTAATGCGTGGCCGATGGTGTCTTGCCCGCCGGGCTGGACCACAGTCTCTGCTTGGTCATCCGAATATCGCGAAGATACGCGATCAGCTTGCCGCCCTGCCGCAGTGATGACGATTGATTTGGCTACTCCGGCAGCTTCAGGGCCATTCCGGAGGACAGGCGGGCGGGGTTGTTTTTGAGGGCGGCTTTATTGAGGCGGAAGATGTCTTCCCAGCGCTTGCTGCTGCCGTATTGCTTTCGGGCGATGGAGTAGAGCGTATCGCCGGTTTGCACGATGTAGGTTCGGCTGGGCGGGGGCGCGACCATGGTCGCGACGCTGGTGACGCGCACGTTGGGGTCCGGTGCGGCGGCCCGGGACACGGAAGTTTTGTCGAGAGCGGCGGCGGGCGATGCGGCGCGCGCGGTTGAACCGGTTGACGCCGGGAGCGTCAGCACGTCGCCGATCTTGAGATGCCGCGCGCTCTTCACGTGCGGGTTGGCGGCGAGGATGTCGTCCACGCGCGAGGTGTCGCCGAAATGCTGCTTGGAGATATCCGACAGGGTGTCACCTTCGGAGACCGTATGCGTCCGGCTGCTCCACATCGACTCGGGCATCTCCCTCAGGCTGGGCCTCCTGGAAGAACTGGACGAATCGGAGGCCGGTGTCGGCGATATGTTGACCACCTCTGGAGTACGAGAGACGACCATCGGCGCGCCGCGCGGGAGGGGTTGCGGCACGGTCGAGATAGGGGTCGCCTTCGGATTGGCCGGAGGATCATCGCTATTGGGGATATCGTTTTCGCGAAGGTTTTCCCTTGTGGCCTCGACCAGTTCCAACGAAGGGGCAGTCCGCAAAACAATGGGGGAATCGGAGGCCTTTGCGGCCGACGCGATTTCGACCGCCGGCTGCGTCGGTTGGGCGGTCGGCCGAATGGGCCGCATCGGCGGGGTCGACTGCGCGAGTTGATCGGTTGACTGGGCGGTGGGGGTGCGGCGCGGCGAACGCGCCACGCGCTGCGGCGCGGCAGGCGTTTTGTCCGCGACCTTGGGCGGGCGGTCGGCGGCGGGAGGAATCTTCGGCGGGAGGCTGACGCGCGTCGGCGTGGAGACGAGGATGCTGTCGTCGCTGGTGTCGCTGCCGTAAAAGAAATAGACGCTCGCCGAGACGACGATCATCAGCCCGGCGACGATTCCAACCCGCGTTTCGGTCGTCATGATGTCCTCCGTGACATTCGCTAGGAGCGCATCCTCGCGCTCTATGGCCTACGCCTTGTAATTGCACCGGCTATTAGCCGGTGCCACAAGGGCTACCGGGCACCGACCATGGCCACCAGCTTCTTCTTGACCAGGAACTGGCTGGCGATGGCGAACGAGCTGTAGGTTCCGGTCAGGATACCGATGAACATGGCGAAGTTGAAGCCATGGATACCGGGCCCGCCGAAGATGTACATGATCAAGATGGTGAAGAAGGTCGTCAAGCCCGTCAAGAGCGTCCGGGCCAGCGTTTGACTGATGGACTGGTTGAGCATGGTGGTACTGACGTCGGACAGCCGGCCGCGGTTCTCGCGGATACGGTCGAAGACGACGATGGTGTCGTTGACAGAGTAGCCGATGACCGTCATGAGCGCCGCGACGAGGGCGAGGTCCACGCGGAACTTGTCGAGGAGGAGGGCCTTGCCGATGGCGGTGTCGAAGAGGTAGTGGCTGGCGGCGATGGCGCCGATGGCGACGATGACGTCGTGGATCAGGGCCACGACGGCCGCGAGGCCCCAGCGGATGTTCCCGAAGCGGAACCAGACGTAAACAATGATGACCAACCAGCTCAAGGCGATGGCGATGTAGGCGTCGGTCTGTGCCTCGCCGGAAACCTGTTGGTCAAACTGGGTGATCTGGCTGAGGGAGGTCTGGCGCTGGAGGGCGGCCTGGAGGAGCCGCACTTCAGGTTCGGCGAGATCGGTGACCCAGGCCGAGGAAAGGGCGCCCTGCTCGTCGAGCAGCGGGTAGTTCTCGTCGGCCACAACGACCATGGCCTTGCTGAAGGTGTCGGCACCGGGCGACGAGGGCGTGAGGCCGAAGACGTCGGACTCGCGCCAGCCGTGGGATTCAAAACCGGGCTGGAGGCGCATGGAGCGCAGGCGGTTTTTCAGCGCCGTCAGGCTCTGGGGCGGTTGAATCTGTTCGAGGACGAGGGCCACGCCGCCGCGCCAGCCTTGCAGGTCAATGTTCGCCAGTTCGGCGCTGTCCAGGGAAACGCCAAGCTGTTTGGGGTCGTCGGTGCGGAGCGCGAAATAAGGCACGCCGCCGGCGCTGCGATCGTCGACGAGGTGGAAGGAGAGAGCGGGCTGAACGTCGAGTTCTCCCTGCAAGTTATCCATGATCGCGCCGACCACGATCTCCTTGTTGTTTTCGAGGGTGACGATTTCAAAGGAGCGACCGGCGACATCGCCCCGGCCGACGGTCTGGACGCCCTGAACCTGGGCCTTTTCCATCGCCTCGCCGGCGCGCGTGAAGCGCTCGGCGAATTCCTTTACATAGCCCTTCATCCTTTCGAGATCGATGTTTTCCTCTGCCCGCGTGGTGATCACCACCTCGGTTGCGTCGGGGTCGCTGTAGCGGACGGGATTGAGGTCGCTGAGCCGTTTATGGTCCGGAGTGTCCATCACGGATTTGATGACCGGTTCGAGCCGTGCGGCGGGTACGCCGGGGGTGTTGAGGGTAAAGGTCCCGGCGGTTCCAGCGACGGTGGCGGTGGAAAGCCCCTGGCCGTATTGGCGCAGGGTCTCGCCGCTTTTGGCAAGGCGTTCGGAGATCTGCGTCTGGTTGAGCGAGCCGGGGGTCTTCAGGTCGATCTGTGCGGCGGTTCCGCCGAGAAACTCAATGTCGTAGAGGTCTTCCTTCTTGATGTTGAAGAACATGAAGAGGCCGGCGATGGAGATGACGAGCGAGAAGGTAAAGAAGACGGGGCGCAGGCCGACCCAGTTGATGGCTGGGGCGCCGATGATGCGCATCATGGGCATTCGAGGCCGCTCGCCTTTTTGGAAGGCGGCGTGTATGGCTCGGCCGATCCACATGAGCGCGAAGAGGCCGATGATTCCTGGTCCGACGTAGATGAGCGCCCAGCCGAAGGCGATCAGCACGGAATGTTCGCGCGCCGGCCCGGCGTTCCACCAGTAGCCCAGCCCGTAAAGCAGGCCGCCGAATGCGGCGACGCCGATGCCGAAGAGGGCCGGATAGCGCTTGATCTCCTTGGGGATCGAGATCATCGACATCATCTCGAAGAACATGCGGGTGACGAAGTAGGCGGTGAAGAGGTTGATGGCCACGCCGATGCCGAGCGTGAGGCCGAACCCCTTGATCTCCTCGCTGCCGAGGAAATAGAGGATGACGCAGGTGAGCATGGTGGAGACGTTGGAGTCGAGGATGGCGCTGAACGCGCGTTCGTAGCCGAGGCGGATCGCCATGCGCATGGCCGTGCCCTTGGCGAGTTCCTCGCGCATGCGCTCGTTGATGAGTACGTTGGCGTCCACGGCCATGGCCATCGACAGGACGAGACCGGCGATGCCGGGCAGCGTCAGCGTAGCGCCCATGAGGGCCATCATCGCCATCGTGAAAAGCAAGTTGAGGGCGACCGCGATGACCGCCACGCCGCCGGCGTAGAAGTAGTAGCCGATCATGAAGACGGCGACGGCGATCGCGCCATACTTGGCGGACGTAAGCCCCGCGGCGCGGTTGGCCTCGCCGAGCGACGGGCCGATCGAGCGGACGCTGATCGGCGGGTCCTTGAGCTTGCGCGGCAGGCTGCCGGCGTTGAGCTTCTTGACCATGTCGTGGACTTCCTGCGGCGTGAAGCTGCCGTGGATGATGCCGCTGGTGCGGATGACCGACTCGATGGTGGCGGAGGAGATGGCCTGATCGTCGAGGAAGATGCACAACGGCTTTTTGAGATTGGTGCGGGTAAGCTGGGCGAACTTGTCGCCGCCGCGTTCGTCGAGCGTGAAGCCGATGGCGGGGCGGCCCATGTCATCGCGATCAAAGCGGGCGCCCTTAAGCGACCAGTCCTCTCCCAGGCGGCGGGTGAGGGCGTATTTGTCGCCGATTCGCGCGAGCACGTAGTACTTGTTTCCGAAGCGCTCGGCGATGACTCGCAGGGCCGCCTTCTGCGCCTCGAAGTCCCGGTCGAGTTTGTCGATCTTCAGAAAATCCGCCGGGTCCTCAATCTCGAACCATTGATATTCGTCTTCGCCGGGGGCCTTGCGCGGGCCGCGGTTTTTCATGGCCTCGCGATAGCTGTTGTAAAAATCCGGATTGCTGTCATCGCGCTCGGCAAGGATGCGGAACTCCAGCACGCCCGCGCCTTTGAGGAGGCGCTGCAGGTCCGCCGGATCCTCGAGGCGGCCTTCGCCGCGGCGCTGCGTGCGAAGCTGGTCCGTCGCCTTGACCATGCCGTCGATCATGCCGGCCATGCTCGGGTGCTGTGTGGTGAGCTTTTTGAGCTCCTGCTCGCGAAACGCGTCGCCGGGCTTGGCTTCGAGGACGGTCTGGAGCTTTCCGATGTCGAGGTTGGTGGCCAGCACGTCGGCAACGGCCTTGTCGAACTCTTCCTCCTTTTGCACGACCTGGTTAATCGTGACGCCTTCGCTCAGCTTGTTGGGATCGACGTTGGCGTCGAGGACCTTGGCGATCGCGGTTTCGAAGGCGGTCGTTTTTTCGCCATAGGCCTGGACGACTTCGGCGGCAGGCTCTTTGCCGTCGGCGGGGCGAGTGGTGGACTCGGCGGCGGCGAGCGCGTCGGCGGCCTTCGCGGCTTCTTCCAAGAGGGCGCGGCGCGCGGGGATACCGCGGATGAGAGACTCAAAGGCGGCGGAGCGCTCCGCAGCGGGTTTTTTCACGGCCGCGAGGACGTCTTCCCGCGAGAGATTGTCCTTGCTGATCGAGGCCACGCGGGCGTCATATTCCTTTTGCAGGTTCTGGTAGGCGTCGTAGTTCGTTGCCGCGGCGGTCAGGAGCGGTCGGCGCGTTTCCACGCCGTGGACAAGGGCGTCAAACGCGGCCGGGCGCTGATCGGCGGGCTTGGCGACGGCGCGCAGGACATCCGTGCGGCGCACGATCGTGTTCTGGATCTCCTCCTGAAGCTGCTCGTATTTCTGGCGCCCCTCGACGATCTCTTTGCTGGGCCGGGGCATCTGGATTTCCAGCCGGTTGTGACCGACCGGCCGCCAGACGAGGTTGAAGACGCCCTTGGGGTCGACGCGTTCGCGGAGGACTTTCATGACCTCTTCGGCCAGCCCCTGCTTTTCGAAGCCTTCGAGGCCGGTGTCGTCAATTTCATAGAGGAGGCTGTAGCCGCCGTACAGATCGATGCCGTATTTGAGCTTCTGGTCCAGCGGCCAGATGCTGGCGAAGCCGAGGGCGGCGAGCGCCCCGACGATCACAATTTTCCACCACAAGTCGCGTTCGTGCATAAGTCACCTGCGTTTGTATCAGAAGACGATCCGCCCACGGCGGAAAGTCCGATTGCCATTTTCGAGATTCTTGCCCCTGCCAGTACGGACGGCGCGGATCGCTGGGGTCCGGCCACTCAAAACGAATTCGATTGAAGGGGCGGGGCGTGCGCTTGATAGGATGGGCGATGCAGCGATGCCTTCAATTCGCAAGGCGGCGGCGCGTCGCCCGACGGCCGCAGCGCGGCGGCCGGAATGTCGACGTTATTCGAGGAGAGGCACAAGTTGAGGCTGGAGGAATCGGTATCGGCGGGCTTGGCAGCACTGGGGGCGACGAGACCGGCGGACGAGGCATCCGGCTTTTCGTCGGGCGACTTTTGGTCCGGGCGGCCATCGGGAGAGGCGTCCGGCGTCGCCGCGCGGGTGCGTTTCTTTGATTCGGCGTCTTTGCGGGCGAGGCGCTCCATCGACTCGGCCTGCGCGGCCCAGGCGGCCGGTCCGCCGGCGAGGGCCAGCGAGGCGAGGACGGAGATCGTGGTGTAGGGCAGTTTACTCGTCATGATCTTTGCCGCAATTCCGAGCCACGAAGTCTAACCGGGCCAGGGGAAAGGGGCAACGCGAGGTAGCGGGTGGCACGGTCTGGCTGCTGCCAGACCGTGACGCCGCAACGCAGCCCCGAATGTGGCGTCCCGCCGAGCCGGGACGGAGCGATGCCATGATTGCGAACGCAGTAACCACGGCCTGGCTGCTGCCAGACCGTGCCAACCCCCTATCAGCGTCGCAGCAGTGTGTCGGTGACCGCCGCGAGGGCCAGGAGCAGGCTCACGCAGCCGTTGAGCGTGAAGAAGGCGAGGTTGACGCGGGAGAGGTCGTCGGGCTTTACGACCGCCTGTTCGGCGGCGAGGAGGATCGCTGTCACGATCACACCCGACCAGTAGATCCAGCCGAGACCGGTGACGACGCCGAGTGCGATCAACAGGCCGACAGCCGCGACGTGGCAGGCGCGGGAGAGGACCAGCGCGGGCCCGATGCCGAACCGGGCGGGGATGGAGAAGAGACCGTCGCGGCGGTCCACGTCCACGTCCTGGCAGGCGTAGATGATGTCGAAGCCGGCGATCCAGAAGAACACCGTGCCGGTCAGCAGGATCGCTGGCCAGCCGAGCGAGGGGGGGTGGATGGCGATCCACGCGGCCATCGGTGCGAAGGCGATGCCGGCGCCGAGGACGAAATGCGCGAGGGCGGTGAAGCGCTTGGTATAGGAATAGCCCGCGAGCCAGAGAAGCGTCGGCGCGGCCAGGACAAGCGGCCAGAGGTTGCCGTCGCGCACAAGGAAGCCGGCGCAGGCGGCGAAGAAGATCAACGCGGCGAGGATCGTGAAGAGCCAGGCCTGGCCGAGCGAGATGCGACCGGTCTGGAGGGGACGCGTGGCGGTGCGCGGATTGCGGGCGTCGATGTGCCGGTCGGCGATGCGGTTGAAGGTCATGGCGAAACTGCGTGCGGCGATCATGCAGGTGAGGATGAGGAGGAGCTGGGCGAATGAAGGCAGGCGATCGGGCAGACTTCTGGCGGCAAGGAAGACGGCTATGAGGGCGAAGGGGAGTGCGAAGACGGAGTGGGAGAAGCGGACGAGTTCGGCCCAGGTGCGGAGGGTCGATGTGGTGGCGGCGTTCACGCGGGGATTCTAAGCAGAAAGGGAACAGGGGACAGAGAAGGAAGTCGGCTACTCGTCGGTGCGTTGGAGACCGGCCTGGATGCGGGTGACGAGGTCGCGGAGTTCGTCGAGCTTGGCGGAGAGGGCGTCGGCGACGTGGTCATTGGCGGCCTGTTCGATCTGGGCGGAGTGGTCGCGGAGGGCGACGTAACCGCAGGAGTCGCCGCGATCGCCGAGGTCGCGGGCGATGGCGCGGACCTGGTCGTAGGCGCCAGACCGCATGGCGTTCTCAATCGCAGCCATGCGGATCGGCAGAATGCGGACAAAGTCTTCGACCACGTCCCCAAGCTGCGGGCTCTGGGCGAGGAGCGTCGAGAAAAGCGGCTCGTCGCCGGCGGGTTGTGGATCGGGCATCGCGGCGGACATGGGCAGTTCCTTATAAGGTCCGTCAGGAACATCGAGCGATTGGCGAGCGATCTTGAGATGGCGGCGCCGCGAATATCAGCGGAGTCCTATATCAATTGAGGCAGAAGCCGCGCTACAGCGGGCAGTGCGGGCCGTGGCAATTAGCCCTGAATTCGCCCGTGATTTCATCGTAGAACCACGAACTCGATCCGCATGAACCGGTGCCCAGGTCATCGGCGTCGGTGAAGGGGTTGATCGGGATCTTGTTGAGAAAAGGACCCAGTGTGGGTGAGCCGCCCAGGCTGCCGTCCGGGTTGGTCATGCCGGTCATCTGCGCTTCAAACTGGGCGAAGGTCGGAACGGCGCCATTGTGCTGGAGTCGATAGGTCTCGATCTGCTTACGTACTATTTCCAGTTGGCTGATGAGCGTGCTGAGCTTGGTATCGGCGGTGGCGTCGGAGAATTGGGGGATGACGAGCGCGGCGAGAATGCCCAGGATCACCACGACAATCAGCAGCTCAACGAGCGTGAATGACCGCGCCCGCCAAACGGCATGATGGCGTACCTCTCGACGTGCGCCGTGCGTAAGCATCCGCTTATACCCGCGAAGGGAAAAGACCCAGGCTCTAATGGGACTATCGGCGGAAGTCGCCGACCGGCTTTGGACGGCTCGCGCTCGCAAACAAGGCGCGCCCCGGCGATCAAAAACGGAGCTTGGACGGTTCGTTGCGAGTCTCAAAGTCGTAAATTCGCCGAGGCTTCTCGCGGCGCCGGACAATGACCTCGGCCCCACGGCGCAGCAAAGGGGAGGCACTATGAGCGATTTTTAATACGGGATTAAGTTCGGCGTCATCGGTGCGTCCCTAGCATCCCCTCGTCGGACGAGGTGTGGGCATGAAAGGGACGCTGACGGAAAAGCACATGGGCTTTGAAGTCGCCGGATTCGCAGATGGCGGGGCGATTCCGGATCGATTCACGGCGGACGGTCTCGACGTGTCGCCGGCGCTGAAATGGACGGGAGTTCCGGAGATTGCCGCGGAATTGGTGATCATCGTCGAAGACCCGGATGCGCCGCGGGACCGGCCGTTCGTGCATTGGCTGGCGTACAAGATACCGACCGACGCGGATGGACTAAAGGAGGCATTGTTGCCGACGGCGCGGGTGGAATCGCCGGCGGGGATGATGCAGGGTCGCAACGATTTCGGGAAGTTGGGATACGGGGGACCGGCGCCGCCGAGGGGGCACGGTGTCCATCACTATCACTTCCGCCTTTACGCACTGGATACCAAGCTGAACATCGGCGCGGGGTGCCGGGCGGACGAGTTGCAACGGGCGATGCGCGGGCATGTTCTGACCGAGGCGGATTATGTGGGGACGTACGAACGTAGACGGTGAAGAAACAGGTGTTCGAAGAATTTGTGGCCGTACGGAAAGTGAGGATACACACATGCGTCGCTATCCATTGTCCATCCCGGAATTGGCGATCATCTCAGGGACGCGAGCCGCGTTGGGGGCGGGACTGGGGCTGCTGTTGGGTGATCGTATTGTGGCGGACAAGCGGCGTGCCGCGGGGTGGTCGCTGTTCCTGGTGGGCGCGGCGTCGACGGTGCCGATACTGGTGCAACTGTTCCGCAGCCGGCCGCTGATCGCGGGCAGCTCGTCGCGAAATGTGGGGCGCCGGACCAGAAGGGTTGGGCGGCGATCGCGCCGGCTGGCGGGCGCGCACCACGGCAATCACGCACTGCGCAAACGAATGGGAGCGCTGAATCATGCTCGCCACTAAGTCCGTCGCCTACTTTGTGTTCTTGGAGTCGTCGTCGGGGATGAGATCGTCTTCGGCGATCTCTTCGAGGTTCTCGATTTCGTCGATGACGCCGGAGGAGCCGGCGATGTCGTCGATGTCGAAATCACTGAGGTCCTCTGAGTCGAGTTCCTCGAGCTGGTCGAGGTCGAGTTCTTCGGAGCCGGTGTCGGCCGCGGCGGGCGCGCCGATACGCGTGGTCGCTTCGGGCGGAGCCTTGGCAACCGAGGCGCCGGGGGGAGGCGGAGCGATCTTTGCGGGCACCCCGTCGATCTGCACCGTGAACTGAACCGGTCCGACGCGGATGCGATCACCCGGCTTCAGGACGGCATCGGAGACTTTCTGGTCGTTGACAAAGGTTCCGTTGCTGCTGCCCAGGTCACGAACCATGACCTTCTTGCCGCTGACGGAGATTTGGCAATGCGAGCGGGAGACGTCGCTGACGGGGATGCGGATGTCGGTCTCGGGGCTTCGACCGATGACCTGCGAACGGTCGCCGATGGCGAATTCCTTGAGCGCGCCTTTACGAGTGAACGTGACGAGGGCGACCTTCATGTGCGTCTCTTGAAACGGCGAGGAGGGCAGCCGTACGGAGGCTGAATGTTCCTTTGCGCTGGCCGCCATGCCTCAAATCTAACGGAAAACCGCCGGATTATCAAGCCGACCGCCTTCCCCGCACTCCCGCGAGTGCGGCGGGGCCGGTAACATTTCACCATGTCCGGTCCAGCGATGCAACGACCCGCCGAGCCAGCAGCCGAAGGCGGCTGCTCTCCAACAGGTAAATCCGCCGAGGGCGGCAACAGCCCGACCGACCGGCCGATTGGGTGGTATGTCCATCTGCCTTTTTGCACGACGAAGTGCGGGTATTGTGATTTCTATTCGCTGCCGACGATCCCGGGGCTGATCGACGATCTGGTGGGGGCCGTGGTCGACGAGCTGCGGCGGCGCGATCCTGGGCGGACGGTGGAGACGGTGTTTATCGGAGGGGGGACGCCGACGGTACTGCCGGGACCGGCGTTGGAGCGGCTCCTTTCAGAAATATCGCGCCGGGCCGGGGGCGTCGCGGAATTTACGGTGGAAGCGAACCCGTCGAGCACGGATGAGTTGAAGCTGGGGCTGTTGAAGCGCCACGGGGTAACGCGGGTGTCGTTTGGGGCGCAGTCGTTTAATCCGGACGAGTTGAAGGTGCTGGAGCGGATCCATGATCCGCGGCATATCTTCGAGTCCGTGGCGGCGGCGCGGGCCAGCGGTTTCGACAACATCAATCTTGATCTGATCTACGCGATTCCCGGACAGACGATGGCGTCCTGGAAGGCGACGCTGGCGCGGGCGATCGACGTGGGCACGGAGCACCTGTCATGTTATGCCCTCATGTACGAGCCGGGAACGTCTCTAACGAAGTTAAGGAATGAGGGGCGGGTCATTCCAAGCGACGAGGACGTTGAGGCCGACATGTTTGATTGCACGATCGAGTTGTTGACGGCGGCGGGGTTCGAGCATTACGAGGTGAGCAACTTCGCGCGGGCCGGGCGGCGGTGCCGGGCGAACATGATCTACTGGGAGAACCGGGAGTATCTGGGGATCGGGCCGTCGGCGGTGTCGTATCTGGATGGCGTGCGGCAGAAAAATGTGGCGGATGTGCGGAGGTATGTGGAGGGGATGCGGAGTGACCCGGCGGCGGTTGTGGCGGAGTGCGAGGCGCTTTCGCCGCAGGGCCGTGCGGGCGAGACGGCGGTGCAGATGCTGCGGCTGACGGAGGGGATCGATCGGGCGCGGTTTCGGGAGCAGACAGGGTTGGATGCGGGGGAGTTGTTCGCAGAGCGGATTAAAGAGTTTTCATCGCTCGGATTGTTGGCTGCGGATGAGCGGACGATTCGATTGACGCGGCGGGGGATGCTGGTGGCGAACCGGGTGATGGCGGAGTTTCTGCCAGAGCCAGTCTAGATTCCCGCGGATGCCCGGCCTGCTGCTGCGAGACTGTGCCACCCTATTCAGTCGGGCTGGGGTTTCCAACCGTATTCGTGGTAGCGGTAATCGAACGTGCCGTCAGCGCGGAGGTCGAAGATGCCGAAGCCTTCGGGGATGCCGCGGTGCGGGCCCTTCCACCATCCGCCGCAAACAGCGCCGTCGTTGATGAAGGTCGTGCCCCAATAGTCGACGCGGTCGCGTTCGTGAATGTGGCCAGAGAGGGCGAGGCAAACGTTGCGCGTGCGCAGGAGCGGGAGGCGCTGGGCGGTATCGCCGCAGACGAGGGCGTCGTTGAATCGCCAGTGTTTGTCCTCGTGCAGGTCATCGTGGCCGAAGCCGGTAACGGTGATCAGCGGGATGTGTTCGCAGGTGACGATCGGCGTTTTGGGGTCGGTCTTCTGCAATTCTGCTTTGAACCAGTCGAACTGCACGGGGTCGAGCCCGCCAAGGTAGGGGTAGCGTTCGTCACCGCCGGGCAGGATGTTGTCGAGGCAGAAGAATCGCCAGCCTTTGTGCTCGAAGGCGTGGTAGATTTCGTTCAGCTGCAATTTGTCCTTGACGAGGGCCTTGCCGTAGCCGGCGGTTTTGGGGGAGATGCCGGATTGGGGATGCCAGCCGAAAACGTCGTGGTTGCCGATGGTGTTGTAGACTTTGAGCGAGGTGTTGTCGGCGATGACTTTCTGGTAGAGGTCGAAGAGCATCGTGGCGCGTTCGTGCGGAACTTCGAGAACGTCGAAGACGAGGTCGCCGCCGGTGAGGATGAAATCGGGGCGAGGCTTCAACGCTTCGACGGCCTTGAGGGCCTTGGCGAAACCTTCGTGACCATGGCGCTCGCGCTGGACGTGAATGTCGGTGAGGTGGACGAAGCGGAAGGATTGCGGGGTCTCCTTGGGCGCGGCTTGCAGGGTAGGCAGGTCGAAGAAAGAAGCTGCGGCGGCCCCGGCGATGGTCTTGAGAACGTCTCGACGGGAAAGACGATTATTCATTGGAAGGTCTCCAATTGAGTAAACGGCACTCTGTCGTTCGATCGCGGACTGATTAGCAGGCAGAGATTAATGTCGGCGTGTGCGTCGTGCCAGCGAGGCGGCGAGCAGGAGCAGCAGCGCCGTGGCCGGCTCGGGGATGTGCGCCACCCACGCGTCAGTAGCGCCGGCCGGATCGGTCCCCCACCCGACGATCGTCAAACCATCGGCCGACACGTCTCGCGCCTCCGCCAGAATCCACCCGGTGAGGTCCAATCCGAAGTCATTTGTCAACACGGAGCGAAGGCTGCGCATTCCGTTTGTACTGTCCCAGATAAATGCCTCCTGACCGGCCGCCGAAATACTCTCTCCAACAACAACTGAGCCATCGCCGGATGTGCCGTAGGCTTTACTTAGGGCGGTACCACCCGGCAATTCACCCAAGGCAACCATGCCATCGCCGCTGGTCCAGCGAAAGGCCTCGGCCGTGAAAGCGAATGCAGAGGAACCCCATCCAACAACGACGGAGCCATCGCCTGAGGTATCAAACGCCACACTGTTAAAGCCAGCGCCCGGCAGATCGCCCAGACCCGCCATTCCGCCGTCGTTCGTCCAACGAAAAGCCTCCAGGCCGAGTGCAGAGTCACCAGTTCCAACGACCACTGCACCGTCGCCCGAGACAGCGTGTGCGGTAGCGGAGACCCGACCACCCGGCAAATCACCCAGGCCAATCATGCCGCCGCCGCTGGTCCAGCGAAAGGCTTCGCCACCGGACGCCGAAGTACATTTACCAACAACCACGAGACCATCCGCGGAAATGCCGTATGCATCACTTGAAGTGGCTCCACCCGGCACATCGCCAAGACCTATCATGCCGGTACCGCTGGTCCATAGGAACGCTTCGGAACCTGTCGCGGATCTGCTTTCTCCAACAATCGCGAGGCCGTCGCTGGAGGTGCTGTATGCCACACTGCTAAATTCACCACCCGGTAAGTCGCCCAAGCCCAGCATGCCCCCGTCGCTCGTCCATCGGAAAGCTTCGAAACCATCTGATGCGAACCTACCGTACCCAACAACGGTAGAGCCGTCGCCGGAGATACCGAGCGCCGAACTGGAGTAGCCACCGGGCAGGGAGCCCAGGCCCATGAAGGATGGTGAACCAGCAGCGGCACGGGCGGCCCCAAAGTAGGGATTCGTCTCGTCCGGCGATATTTTGAAATCGTCTGCCGACATCGCTGGGCAAAGTGATGCTACGACGAAAAATGTGCAAATTGCCATGCTCATAGACCACGCTCCCGATGTTTCCGGCTTCTCTCGGCCGAGCGCCTATCTCTAAGCTCTCCTTTGTTTTGACTCTTGCTTGGCTAGTCAGTTTTGACTCTTGCTTGGCTAGTCAGAAAGAACTTATGAGAGCTCCCTAGCAAAAAGCGTGCCAAGCCAAACCACTAAAAGCCTGCCAGTTGATTATTCGGCGTCCCCGAGTGTCGCAAAACCCGCAATTCGTTAAACCACAGTAGGTTCCGGTTCGTCGAGCCTGCATACGCCTCACCGGCCCACACGATGGCAGATGTTATGAGTTGAAAAGGCTGGCGTTCATCGCATTGCAATCGGCAGACGGCGTAATCCCGAGGTGCTCGTAGGCTTTGCTCGTCGCGCAGCGGCCCTGGCGCGTGCGGGTGACGAAGGCGCGCTGGAGGAGGAAGGGTTCGACCATGTCTTCGAGCGTGTCGCGGGATTGGCCCATCGTGGCGGCAAGGGCCTCGATGCCCGCCGGGCCGCCGTGGTAGACGTCAATCAGTGCGGTGAGGAACGCGCGGTCGAGCCGGTCGAGGCCGACGCCGTCGATTTCCTCGATGGCCAGGGCTTTTTCGACGACGCCGACGCCGAGCTTGCCGTCGGCGCGGACCTGGGCGTAGTCGCGAACGCGGCGGAGGAGGCGGTTGGCGACGCGCGGCGTGCCGCGCGAGCGTTCGGCGATCATGCGCAGGGCGTCTTCCTCGGCCTTTACTTCGAGTCGATGCGCCGAGCGGCGGAGGATTTCGAGCAGGTCGTCAGATTCGTAGAAATCGAGGTGATAGCGCAGTCCGAACCGATCGCGGATCGCCGCCGTCAACATTCCGGCGCGCGTCGTCGCGCCGATCAGCGTGAAACGCTTGAGCTGGAAATTAACGGTGCGACCGGAAAGGCCGCCTTCGATCGTGTAGTCGACGCGAAAGTCCTCCATGGCCGGATACAGGAACTCCTCGACGACGGTGTTGAGGCGATGGACTTCATCGATAAAGAGGACATCGCCGGTTTCGAGGTTGGTCAGCGTGCTCATCAGGTCGGCCTGCTTGACGATGGCCGGGCCGCTGGTGACGCGGATGCGGTCGGCGACGCCCATTTCCTCGGCGATGACGTGGGCGAGCGTGGTCTTGCCCAGGCCGGGCGGGCCGTCGAGGAGGACGTGCTCCAAGGGTTCCTTGCGCTTCTTCGCGGCGTCGAGGGCGATGCGAAGCTGCTCGATGACCTGGCGCTGGCCGATGCAGTCAGCGAGTCGCTTGGGGCGGAGGGCCCAGTTGGTCTGCTCCTCGCGCTCGGAGGCGGGCTCGGTGGAGATCATTCGCTCGCGGCTCATGGAATCCCCCCAAGGGCAAATAGCGAATAGCGAATGGCGAATAGCGAATGGCGCGGGAGGCGGCGTTGGCTTGCTCTTCTTTCGCTATTCGCTATTCGCAATTCGTCATTCCTCATGCTTCTGCTCCGCTCTTGATTCGATACGCCGCCCGGACCCAGGCCTCCGCCGCGGTGATGTTATCGTGGAGTTGGCCGGCGCGCGCGATCCAGCGCTCGGCGTCGGCGCGATGATCGCCCCAGGCGACGAGGATCTCGATCGCGTCGCGCTGCTCGGCGGACCAGCCGCTCTGGGCGGCGGGCGGGGGCGTGGATGCCGCAAAGGCGTGCTCTTTCACCTTGCCGCGCAGCTCGGCGATGATCTGATCGGCCATGCGACGGCCGATGCCGGGAAGGCGCGCCAGGGCGACCGCGTCGCCCGCTTCGATGTCGGCGGCAATCCGCGCGACCGGCGCGGCCAGGGCGCGGAGCGCCTTGCGGACCCCGACACCTTTGACGGTCAGGAATTGCCTGAAAAAGGCGCGATCCTCGGAGTGAAGGAAGCCCACGGTGCGCGGCGTCATGTTGCCGCCGGCGGCGTTGCCTTCGAGGTATTGCAAAGTGTGGAGCGTGACGGACGAGCCGCGACAGGCCGAGAGTTCTGTCAATGCATAGGCAGGGACGAGGACCTCGTAAGCCAAACCGTCACGGTCGAGGACGGCAGAGTCCTCGTCGATCTCACTGAGTGTGCCTTGCAGACGGACGATCATGACCGGTTCGACTTTCTTATTTCACTAGTTGCGCACCAGGCGACGGCTAATGCATCGGCGACGTCCGAGGGCTCCGGAAGGCGCGGAAGAGAAAGCGTCGTCATGATGGCGCGTTGCATTTGGTCCTTGCTCGCATGGCCGTTGCCGGTCAGGAAGCGCTTCACTCGGGTCGATGGTAGATTGAGCACGTCGATTCTGTTTTTGGCGGCGAGGTACAGAAGAACTCCGCGGACGTGGCCCATCAGGATCGCCGTACGCGGATGCTTGTAATGAGCATAAAGGTCTTCGACGGCGACGAGGCCGGGTCGATGCTCGGCGATGACTTCTTCCAATCCGGAGGCCAGTTCGGTCAGCCGTTCGGGCAGCGGTGCCTTGGTCGACGAACGAAACAACCCCGCGTCGAGCACGCGGCCCTGGGGTGCGACGATGACGCCGTAGCCAGTTCGTTCCAGGCCGGGGTCGATGCCAAGGATGATTGTGGAGCGGGCCGACGCGGAGATGACGCGGGGACGCGGCGTCGAAACTCCACGAGCCGCCCGAGTTTTCAACGGTGTCAGGCTCGTCGCCATAGCGTGCCATCCTGGCGGTCTTCAAGCTGGAAGCCCAGATCGGCGAGCTGCCCGCGGATGCGGTCGGCGATCTGGAACTGCTTGGCGTCCCTGGCCATCTTGCGAACTTCGATCAATAAGTCCATCAGCTTGCCGCAATCGCCATCCTGACCGGCCGCGGCGCGGGGTTTTTCGACGAGTAAACCGAGCAGGCGGGCCAGTCCAACAAATGTGCCGCCGCCGGCGTGGACCACGTTGCGGACCTGATCGCTCGGATTGGACTCCACGCGACTGGCGTCGATGAAGCGATTGAGGTGATTGGCCATGTCGAAGAGGACGCCGATGGCCCCGGCGGTGTTGAAGTCGTCGTCCATGGCCTCGAGGAAGCGGACCTGCTCGTCCATGATCTTTTTGACGAATTCCTGGGCGGCCGCGTCATGTGGAGTGTCGCGGGTTTTCTCGATCGACAAGGTCAGTGCGTACGGGTCCAGAGTCAGCGCGCGGCCGAGTCGCTCCATCAGGCGGTAGAAAGTATCGAGCGCGGTCTTGGAGGCGGCCAGCGCCTGTTCGGAAAAGTCGATTGGTGAGCGGTATTGCGACTGGAGGATGAGAAAGCGGAGAAGCTCGGCCGGATAGTTCGCGAGCAAATTGGAGATTTGCAGCGAGCCCATCACCTTCTCGAACTCGGGATCGGACTTGGAGATCTTCTTGGTGTTGAAGCGGGTGAGACCGTTGTGCAGCCAGAACTTGGCGAAGGGCTTGCCCGTGTCGGATTCGGCCTGGGCGATTTCGTTTTCGTGGTGGGGGAATTTGAGGTCCATGCCGCCGCCGTGGATGTCAAAGGTCTCGCCGAGCAATTTCATGGCCATCGCCGAGCATTCGATGTGCCAGCCGGGGCGGCCCTTGCCCCACGGCGAGTCGTACTGCACTTCCGGCGGCTCGTCAGGTTTGGCGGCCTTCCACAGCGCGAAGTCGCCGGGATTGCGCTTGGCGGATTGGACGAGCCCTTCGCGCGTTCCCGCGAATTGCTCCTCCGGCTTGCGATGGGCAAGCTTGCCGTAGTCGGCGTCCTTGGTGACATCGAAGTAGACATCGCCGCCGGCCGCATAGGCCACGCCCTTGCCGATCAGGCGCTGGATATGTTCGATGATCTCTTTGATGTTTTCGCTGGCCCGCGGCATGTGGTCGATCGAGCGGACGCCCAGCGCGGCCATGGCTTCCACGTAGCGGTTTTCCAATTCCCGCGCGAGCTTGAGGACGCTTGTGCCCGCCTCGGCCGCCGCGGCGATCAGCTTGTCTTCGACGTCCGTGACGTTTACGACCCAGGTGACCTGAAAGCCCTTGAAGGTGAGATATCGCTTGATGACGTCGAAGATGACCGGTCCGACAGCGTGGCCGATGTGCGCCGGCTTATAGACCGTGGGGCCGCAGAGATAGATACCGACCTTGCCGGGCTGGACCGGTTGGAACAGTTCCTTCTCGCCGGAAAGGGTGTTGTAAACGCGCAGCGCCATACGTAAGGCGGGCTCTGCCCGCTGCTCCTTGTGATGTTGCTACTTTACTGGCGATCCGGCCGTCAGGCCAACTATGGCGGTGCAGGCGATGGCCTCGCCGCGGCCGACGGCGTCCAGCCCCTCGCCGGTCTTGGCCTTTATGCCGACGCGATCGGGCGGCAGGTCGAGGATGTCGGCGAGGCACATGCGGATGGCGTCCTTGAAGCCGGTCAGCTTGGGACGCTCGGCGTGGATGACGAGATCGACCTGCGCGACGGCGTGACCGCGGGTGCGGACGTCGTCCAGCACCAGTTTGAGCAGCCCGCGGCTGTCTGCCCCCTTATACGCCAAGTCAGTGTCGGGAAAGCGCTCGCCGATGTCCGGAAGACCGAAGGCCCCGAGCAGGGCGTCGGTGACGGCGTGCAGGACCACATCGCCGTCGCTGTGACCGGCAGCGTGCTTGTCGAAGGGTATGTCGACACCTCCGATCCGCAGAGGGCCGCCGGGCTCCAGGCGATGGAGGTCAGTGCCGAGGCCGATGCGATGGATGCTTAGTTCGGACAATCCGAATTCTCACTAATTGTTGACCTTAAGCAGGCTTGGGTCGAATGAATTTCCACATTCCGGACAACGAGGCAGAGTCTGAGCTGAGATGTCATATCCGCAAAACTCGCAAGTATCGACTTTGTGCTTACGCTTTCGGTCAATCCACCACAAAAGAGGCGTTGCGATGAGCAAGAGGGCCCCCGGAAAGGAGAGCGGAACGATTACGCGACTGCGCAATTTGTGAAATCCCCAATAAAGTAAGCCATTCTCCTTTGACGAAAGGTCATCCTCGGTAGACCAGCCAAATTGTTCGGGTCCTTCTTTTGAAAACTCAAGTGCCGAATAGATAAGGCGGATCCGACCACAAGGTGTATCCAAGACATAGGCGGTATCGACAGACACCGTGCAGGCACCGATAGTGGCGATTAACATTGACAACGCGAACCATTTCGAGAATCGGAGAAATGGCCGGCGCTTTTTCATTTCTCATACTTCTTGGATTCGCCATTCACCATTGAATACCTCGGTTGCCGGGCCCGTCTTGAAGACGCTGTTCGTCGCTTCGTCCCACTCGATTTCGAGATCCCCACCGGGCAGGTGGATGAGCGCGGAGCGTTCGAGCCGGCCCTCGAGGACCCCGGCGACGAGGACGGAGCAGGCCCCGGTCCCGCAGGCCTGGGTGAGACCCGTGCCGCGTTCCCAGGTTCGCATCGTGACTTCGCAGCGCGAGACGGCCTCCGCGACGTGGACGTTGATGCGGTTGGGAAAGACGGGGTGGCGTTCGATGATCGGGCCGAGTCGGGCGAGGTCCATCGCCTCAAGGGACGGCAAATAGAAGACGGCGTGGGGGTTGCCCATGGAGACGCAGGTCATTTCGTACTGTTCCTCGCCGACAGAGAGCGGCTGGCGGACGCAGCGCGGGCCGTCCATCGTCACGGGGATGTCGGTGGGCTTCAGGATCGGCTCGCCCATGTTGACGCGGACGCGGTCGATCTTGCCGTCGGGACTGCGATGGCAGGTTAGGTCGAGGACGCCGCGGTCGGTTTCGACGCGGAGTGAGGCTTGAGGCTTGAGGCCTGAGGCTTGAGGTTTCGCCAAGCCGCGTTCGAGGACGTATTTGGCGACGCAGCGGATGCCGTTGCCGCACATCTCGCCGCGCGAGCCGTCAGCGTTGTACATCTCCATGCGGACGTCGGCGGCGGCGCCGGGCGAGGGCGGGCGGATGAGGATGAGACCGTCGGCGCCGATGCCCTTGTGGCGGTCGCTCATCCTGCGGCAGAGGGCGGGGGCGTCGAGGTCGTCGAGGGGCTGGGTGAAGCCTTCGACGTAGATGTAGTCGTTGCCGAGCCCGTGCATTTTGGTGAATTTCAGGCTGGTTGGATGAGAGGCCAAGATATTAATTTCCTAATATGGTAGCTCGAGGGAGATTTGCAAGGTTCTCATTGGATCTCAGGTCCTGGCGGAGATAGGTAGCTTTCGTAACGTTATCGTACGCGATGACGAAGCGATCGGGGCCGGGACTCGAAGCCTTCTTTAGGAAATCATACAGCTCGAGATCATGGTGACGATATTCTTGTTCTACTCTCTCGGCGAATCTTCTCCGGAAAATCTCTAGATCGTAATCCTTATAGGGGTCGAGAGTCCATCCAGACTCGTGTAGGGCACTTTGAGCATGCTCATAGGCCATTATGTAACGAACTTTTTCGTTCCGATTGGGATCGCTAAGTGAACAACCGATCAAATTATAAGAGATCAGATGCGTGAAGCAGGCATATAAATGATTTGGATGAAATCTCCGCACAGCCATGAGCGTTATCTCAGAAAGGTCAACCTAGATCCGAAGTTCTTCATTTCGTAGATGGTAATCCCATCGACGGACAAAAACCCGTCTGCCATTACAGTCGGCGTCGGGCCATCGTCGTGGCGGGTGATGACGGCCTGAACCTCCACGCGGCGGTTGGAAGGGATGATCTGGCCGCGGTAGGCCCAGGTGTGGGGCGTGCCGGCGGCAATGGGTTCGAAGCGGTGGGTCGCCGCCAAATCCGGCCAACGGTCGAGGGCGAAGACCTTGAGGAGTTGCAGGAAGGACTCCAGCCCCAGCGAACCGGGCCAGACGGGGTCCTGGTAGAAGTGGGCCTTGAAGAACCACGCCGCCGGATCGACGCGGGTCGAGCCCTGGATGAAGCCGAGACCGTGCGGGCCGCCGTCGGGGAGGAGCACGTCGATCTGGTCGATCATGCGGAAGGCGCGGGCGGGCAGAAAGGCCTGAGGCCTGAGGCTTGAGGCTTGAGGCGAAGCTGTCGCATCGTCGGGTGTGAATGGCGGATCGTTCGGCAGGCTGAATCGATCTCTGCGCCTCTGCGCCTCTGCGTGAGGTGGGACGTAGATGCGGTCTTTGGCGTCGCGGATGCCGACTTGCTGGGCGAGCGAGGCCTTTGAGAAAAAGCCGAACGACGTCTTTCCGTCGTAAACGAGCCGGTGGCCGCGCCAGACCTGCATGTCGAACTGCTCAATGATCATGCCACCGGCGCTGGAGACGTCGGTCATGCGCACGCGGACCCGGAGCGTGCCGCAGTCGGCGAAGAGTTCTTCGTGCAGCGTCGCCGTGCCGCCGAGGTTGCGGAAGGAGAGGTCCGTCTCGCTCGTCAATGCCGAGCCGGCGTACGCCGCAAGGAAGCCACAGGGTTGCAGGGCGATTTCCAGCAGCACGGCGAAAGGCATTGACGTTTGGCGGTTCGCCGCGAAGTACCAGGCATCGCGCGGCACGTCGTATTCGCACTCGATCCAGCCGCCGGGCTCGAGGGCGAAGGGTTCGGGTTCCGCAGACACCACGCGATCCAAAAAGCAGTACGGCGGGCCGGGGAGGCGGGCACATTTTCGATGGCGGTCGAAGATGCGAAAGGGTTCGCCGAAACAGTCGGACGGATTGCCGATGCAGAAGGCGAGGATCTGATCGCGGGTGAAAAGGGGCGCGGAGGATGTTTTCGTGGTAAAGCCCGTGGCAAGCTTGCCACGGGTCCTCCCCTCGCGCAGCCGCCAGATTTGTTCAATTCGCTCGCGGTTTGTGCCGGACATTTGCAGGGACATGTTTGTCATGCGGACGATGGCCTCGCCGTCGGCGTACATCATGGCGTCGGCAAGAACGTAGGGCTCCGGTCGGTAGCCAATCTCCTTGATTTCCACCTGGTAGGTGACAATCTTTGTTTTCGGCGTCACGGGGCCACGGCAGCGAAGGGAACTGGCCACGCCGGGTACAGGCTCGTAACAGATTTCGGCGTGCTCGCCGACCCAGCCCATGCGCAGGAGGAACATCCGCAGGGTATGGGCGCAGCATTCGTACATGAGCGTGCCGGGCATGACCATGTCGTCGACGAAATGGCACGTCAGGAACCAGTCGTCGGAGTGGATGTCGGCCTCCGCGCGGATGACGCCCAGACCGTAGCGACCGCCGGTCGGATCGAGCTGTGTGACGCGATCAATCAACTTCATACGACCGCCGGGGAGCTTGAGCGGGTCGGCAATGGGAAGGTTTGTGAAGACCGGGCCGAAGCAACCGGCGAGGTCGCCGCCGCGCAGGGCCGTCAAATTCGCCTCGTCGTAGGATTCGGCCGACATGGAAACAAGCGGTCGCCAGTCGGCGGGGAGTGTGCCCGTTGTCGGGGCCAATTCTTCCGGCGTTAACACGATCCCTCGCGAGTTGCGGATTTCATCGGCCGTAAAGAAGCCGGCGCAGCCATTTCGCATGGTCAGCACCGGCACGTCGTTTACCGTACCGTCGAATTGGAAGAAGAAAAGATACGTCTCGCCCTGGCGGACGAATTTTTCGATGCGGATGTCGTAGCGGATCGTCTCGCCGGGTCGGGGCAGGCCGCGGTGGAAGGTGACCGTCGCGTCGAGGAGGCGATAGGTCCGCAGGCCCTTCGTAATTCGGTCGATGCCGAGGTAGGCGGAGAGAAAGAGGTCGGCCTGACCGGCCTCGACGGTGATGCAGATCGGGGCGCGACCGCCGTCGAGGTACCAGGCATCGGCGAGGACGTCGTGCTCAGTGACGACGCGACCGCTGGTCATCGAGCCTTTGACGCCGTCGATCTCCATGATGCGGTCGACGAGCATGAGTGGCTCATCGGGCAGGCGGACGCGGGTGGCGTGGCGGTCCACTTCGGCGAATTCGGGGCCGAGAACTTTGGCGACGGATCCGCGGGCGAATTCGAGGCAGAGGTCTCGTGAAAGAACCGGCTTGTTCAGAGCCGTGACTGTAAAGGAGCGCCGCGCGACATCCGAAGGCCCACTCGGCGCTCCCTTGCGCGAGGGGCTCTGATCGGGGATCAGATCGGCCAGTGCAATTGTTCCGTCACCCGCGCCGACCATGGATTCGAGGATTTGCGACTGAAAGGCGAGAGCCGAGGCCATTCCCCCGGCGGCCGCTTCGGAGAATTGCAGATACGCGCGATGGGCGGAGGCGCAGGCTGCGGCCGTGCGCGACCATTCGGCGACGACAGTGTTATCGGAGTATTCGCCTGCCGCTACAGGTACGGGTTCAACGGTACGGGCAGGCGGTGCGGCTCCGCGCTGCGGCGGTCGCGATCGTTTAACGGGGAGCGGCGGCACGGACAGCTTCCGCCCGATTTCGACGGTAACGGTCTTGGCGGGCTTCTCAGGCGACAGATCTTCGGCTTCAGAGGTGGCTTCCCCCAGCAGGAGGTCCATGTCGACCGGGATGCGCTCGGCGATCATCGCGGCGGCGAGTTGGAAGACGTCGCGCACTTCGTTGTCCCCGCTTGACGACGCAGAGCGGGCAAAATGTGGGCGGCCGGCGAGGATTCGGCCGATCATCCGCGTGCAGGAGGCCTGTGGGCCGACTTCGACGAAGAGGCGGACGCCGTCGGCGTAGGCCTGCTCGATCAATGCGGGGAAGTCAAAACCGTGCAGGGCCTGGGCCGTGATCGATTCGGCGGCGCTGGCGCGGGTGACGTCGTAGGCGCGGGCCGCGGCGGCACTGTAGAAACGGACGCCGGCGGGCGGCTTGGTTTCCAATAGGTGCAAGTCGCGATACGCCTCTTCGACCTCGCGCACGGCCTCGAAATGGACCGTGGGAATGCCTTCGAGCAGAACTGCCCGCGACTTCAGGCGACGGGTGACTTCGGCCATGTCCGGACGAAGGCCCCCGATGACGCATTCCCGGGGCGAGTTGACCATCAGCAGCCGCGCGTGTTCTACTCCTCGGAGCGCCTCGCGGACCTGTTCGACCGGTCGGCCAACGACGGCGACGGTCCAATCGACCGGACAATCGTCGGGGATGTTCCAGGCAGCGCGGATGGCGCGGCACTGGCCGGCGAGATCGGATTTGAAGAGCGGGCTGCGGGTCATGCGTTGGAACATCTCGTCGCGGTCGGGCCAGGCCCGGAGGGCGAAGAGACTGGCGGATTCGCCGAGGCTGTAGCCGATCACGGCGTCGGGCTGGAGTCCGAAGCGGCGGAGGAGATCGCTCATCAAAACGCAATAAGAGACTTGGCGGAAGATGTTGCGATGGACACTGTCATCGGCAGACGGGTCGTCGGGCGATGCGCCGAGGATTAAGTGGCTACGCAGCCGCTGCGTAACATGGTCAAGGGCACGGGGGATGTCGGGCCAACGAAGGGCGATGCCCTTGCCCATGTCAGGGAAGTGGTTGCCGGAGCCGGGGAAGACGAAGGCGAGTTGGCCGGTCGGGCCGAGCGGCGTCGGGTTGTAGAACGCACCCTTGCGGCCGTCGAGCGGTTGGTCGGGATCGTTCGATAGGGCCGATCGCGCGGTGGAAAGGGCGTCGGTCAGTTCTTCGTGCGAGGACGCGACGATGGAGACGGCGAGGCGGCGATCGCGCGCCGGGCGATGCTGATCGTGCCATTGTCGGGCGAGATTGGAGAGGTCTTCACTGCGATGGGAAGCGAGGTCGCCCAGACCGGCTAGGAGTCCTATTACATTGTCAGCTTCGATGGCGAAGAGCGCGTCGCGGTAGAGACGGGGCATTGGAATCGGCTTCGCTGGGATCGAGGATTGCTCGAATCCCTCAAGAACGATGCAAACGTCGGCACCGTCGATGGACTTGGCTTCCACGGCGGCGCGGCGGGGGCCGTCGGCGCGATCGTGCCACCAATAGGTTGGTAAATCGGAGTCGTCGCATGGGAGCAATATTTCGTGGTGGAGGCACAGGGCAGCCATAACGAGCGAGGCCATTCCGTCGGCCGCGCCGGTGCGACCGACGAATTCCCGCGCCGAGATCCTGGTGGCCTCAGCGCGGGCTGTATCCTCTGTGGGGTTTAGGACCGCGTAGATGCGATCGCCCGCCGCCTGGGCGTCATCGAGGCGCTTCAACACGGCGGCGCCGGCGCCTTCGCCGATGAAATCCGCGTCTCCGCGATCAGTTCGGTCGCGGAGCATCGCCGATGTGACGACGTTCCGAACATCGCCGGCCAGATCGACGGCCCCGACGACGGCTGCATCGATCTCGCCGCGGGCCAGCGCGCGGGCCGCGATCTCGACCGCCTTGAGACCGGAGGCCTCGTCGCAGGAGACCGCGTAGCTGGGTCCGCCGAGTTGGAATTCGCGGGCGATGCGGCTGGCGATCATGCCGCCGAGCGCGCCGAGGGTCCGCGCGGCGTTCAGGGCCGGACCGGCCGCATCCTTGAGTGCCGTGATCCATTGCTCAAATTCGTCGTCATCGAGATCGAGTCCCAACCGCTCCGCCCATTGGCGGGCCTGGCCTTCGATCCACCAGCGGAGGTGAAAGTTCGTGGTCCCGAAATCGAGGGCCATGCCGATGATTGCGCTGACGCGCGGGCGCTTCTCGCGGAGGGGGAGTCGCGCGTTTTCGAGCGCGGCGGCGCAGACATCGAGCAGCAGGAGTTGCTGGGGCAGGACTTCGGGGATTTCCGTCGGGGGCAGGCGGTATTTTCCGATGGGGATCGCCAGGCGTTCCAGGTAGGCGCCGCGCGCGCCATCCCCACCGATCCACTGCCGCGCGAGGTTGTCGCCGCCTTCCCAGCGGTCGGTGGGGCGCGCATGGAACCCCGCGCGGTTGTTGAGTATTTTTTGTTCGAAGTGTCGGAGGGAGTTGGCGGCGCCGAAGTGTGCGGCCACGCCGACGATGGCGATCGGCTGGCTCGCGTTATTAGGACTGCTGGCCTTCGACGAATCGCGCGGCGCTCCCTTGCGGGAGCGGTTCTGATGGGCCATGTGGTCGATGCATTCTTCGACGAGCACGTGGGCGTTGATGCCGCCGAAGCCGAAGGCGCTGATGGCGGCGCGACGCGGGCGGTCACGGTGGTGCGGCCAGGACTCCGATTGCGTCTGCACCCGGAAAGGGCTGTCCGCGAGCGGGATCACGCGGCCGCTGTCACTATAGTTGGCGGAAGGCGGTAGTGTGCCTTCGCGCATGGCCAGGAGGACTTTGATGAACCCGGCGGCTCCCGCACCCGTCAGGAGGTGACCGATCATGGATTTGACTGAGCCGATCGGGCAGCGGGCGGGCGGGTCTTCGAGGCCTTGCCAGAGCGTTCGCAGGCTAGCGATCTCGACGGCGTCACCGGTGGGGGTGCCGGTGCCGTGGCACTCGATGAGATCGACGACATCGGGAGACCAGCCGGCTTGTTCGTAGGCGGCGCGCATGGCGCGGAGCTGCCCCTCGGAGTCGGGGGCGAGGAGGCTGCCGCCGATGTCGTTGGAGAGGCCGATGCCACGGATGACGCCGTAGATGCGGTCACCGTCGCGCATCGCGTCGTCGAGCCGCTTGAGCACAACGATGCCAGCACCCTCGCCGACGATGAGACCGTCGCAGGAGTCGTCGAAGGGGGCGCAGCGGCCGGACTTGGACAGGGCGAGGAGCTGCGAGAAGCCCATCTGCGTGTAGAGACATTCGGGTCGCGAGACGCCGCCGGCGAGCATGGCGTCGGCGCGGCCTTCGCGGAGTTCATCGCAGGCGAGCTTGAGGGCATAGAGCGATGACGCGCAGGCGGCGTCGAGCGTGTAGCTTCCGCCGCCGAGTTGGAGGGCCTGTGCAAGCAAGGCCGCGGGCAGGCCAGTGACGCGGCTGTTGAGCGGATGGGTGCGGAGTTGAGTCGGTGCCTCGCGGTGGTCGCCCTGTTGGGCGAACAGTCGATCCTCGAACGCCTGCCCGAGGATCTCGCGGGTGATGGCTGAGGAGTCGTCCGTCGGCAGGGCGATGGCGGCGAGGATGACTCCTACGCGTCGGCGATCGAGGGAACTCGTTATGGCGTCGTTGAATGCGGCGCGGCCGGCATGGAGGACGAGGTGATAAAGGGGATCGAGCAATTGGAGCAGGCCCGGATCGATCGCCAGTCCGGCTGGATCGCACTCGAAGTTGTCAACAAAGCATCCGCGAAGCGAATACACGCGGTCGGGTTTGGGGCCGTCGGCCAGTGCCCGGGAAGGGTGCAAAATCCATCGGTTTGGAGGAACGTCGCGTGTTGTGTCGAGACCGGCGACGATGTTCCGCCAGAACGCGGCCAAATCAGTAGCGCCGGGGAAGATTCCTCCCATGCCGACGACGGCAATGGCCGGTTGATGGTGCATTCGGCGGTCCTACGACACGGCGCCGGCGAACGAGCGGCGCTGGAAAGCGGGGATGAGCGAGAGATCGACAGTGCATTCGTAGCCGTCGATCTTCGCGACGAGGCGACCGGCGGCGTCGAAGAAACCGAGGTCGGCGGCGACGCTGTGCGCCGACGCGCGGCGGATTTCCAGTGCGAGGGTGACGCCATCGGCGGGAAACGCGCCGCGGTATTGGCGATAGCGACTGCAACGGCTGGGCAGCGACGGCGCGCCCATCTCCTCGCGACACCACACAATCGCGGCCTGAAACGCGGCGTCAAGCGCAAGCGGGTCGGTCAGCCAGACGCTGCGCAACGGATCGGCCATCCATTCGCGCGGCGCCAGCGCGGTCACCAGGTCGGCGATCAGGCCGCGCGGACCGCAGCCGCGGATGGCGGCGATGCCTTCGAGGCGCTCACCATGGAAAAGCACGTCGGCGTAGATTTCGTCCTTGGTACGGCCATAGGCCCGCTCGGCGAGTGTCGGATCGATGGTTGCCAACGGCGCAGCGGGCAACCGCGTCGCCAGAACGACCGTCGCCTTGGCGTGAGGGACTTCACGCTGTGCATCAACGCTTCGCATTGCCACGTCTATCTCGAATAAGTCGCCGCTTCGCCGGGCCCTCGAGGCGAAGAAGCGAAGTGTGACCGATTGGTCGTGCAGGATGACGCCTTTGAGCACGTGAAAGTCGTCGATGCCGTGGAGCAGCAGTCCGGGGTTGGCGTGCAAGGCGGCATGGGCGAGCCATTCCATCATCATTGCGGCGGGGAGGACAGGGTTTCCGCCGATCACGTGGGAACGCAGAAACTCATGGCGCGTCAGGTCGAGGCGGCGCTCGAAGGCGACGTGGATTTCGGCCTCGGCCGGCGGCGCGACTGCACTTTGGCGGAGCGATGTCGTTACGTTGGTTGGGGTCAGTCCACCGCCGACGATAACTTCGACGGGCCGACCGGTGCAGGCGAGTTCGTTGATCAGGCAACGCGCGCCGGCGTCGAGCGGAATCAGCTCCACGCCGCGTTTGGCGAATTCGCGCTTCAACGACGTGTTGACCATGCCGCCGTCCCAGGGGCCCCAGTTGATTGACGTCACGCGGCAATTCGGAAGGCGGCGGGCGAGTTGTCGCGCGGCTTTGTTCAGCACTTCGTTGGCCATCGCGTAGTCGGCCTGACCGGCGTTGCCGAAGCGTGCGCTGACAGAGGAGAAGAGGATGACATGCCGTAGCTCGGTTTGATCGAGGCTATCGAGAAGGTTGCGGAGCCCGGCTACCTTCGTGTCAAACACGCGGTCGAACTGTTCGGCGGTCTTGTCCGCGATGAGCCGGTCTTCCAGGACGCCGGCGGCGTGGATCAGGCCTCGGATGGAGCCGCGTTGCCGGCGAATGCGATCGATGGTCGTCTTAACCGCGTCGTTGTCGCGGACATCGACGCATTCGTATTGGACGTCCGCGCCGGTCTCGGCAATCCGCGCGAGATTGGTGCGGATTTCGCGGGCGGCGATGTACCGATTGAAGACGGATTTCAGCTCGGCGGGGGTGGGATTCGGTCGTCCGGCGAATTCGTGGCGAAGGATCGCTTGTTTGATCTCCGTTTCGTTGGCAAGCGGTTTCAACCAGGCCGGTTCGTCGGTGGGCTGGGGCGAGCGACCGAGGATGACGAGCGTGGGTCGGCATGTTCGGGCCAGCTCCACGGCCGTTTCGGCGGTGACGCCGCGCGCCCCGCCGGTGATGATGAATACATCGCCGGGATTGGTAGTGACTTGTTCCGTGGTGATCGTCGCCGGAACGAGTTCGAGACCGCGTCGGTGGCCCGGCGCGAGGCCGACTTCGATCGGGCCGTCAGATACCAACTCTTGAATGATCGCGGCGGCGGCGGCGTCCACGTCCCAGTCAAGGGCGATGTCAATCGCGCGACAGGCGACGTCCGGCCACTCATGGGCGGCGGTCTTCGCCAGACCGGCGAGGCCGCCCTGCGTCGGATCGAAATCGCCGCCGATGAGGCCGAAGGCGCCGTCCATGCGGCTGATCGTGGCGAAGATCGCACCACCGTCCTTCGCGGCGGATCGCAATCCGTCAGCGGCGGACTTCGCGGCGAGGAAGGCGCGACGCAGGGCTATTTCGGATTCCCGCGTCCATCGGCCGTCTTTGGTGGGACACGGAGGGGCAAGAAGAATCAGTCCGCCAACGCGCTCGTCGCCGGCGCGGTGGACTATGTCGTCGGCAGGCAGCAGCAAGGCCCTAATTCCGCGATTTTGAATAGCCGTTTGGATGCTCTGCGCGAGCGGCGAGCCGTCGTCGGTGATCCAAATCTCGCGGCCGGGGGCCAGCGTAAGCCTAACGTCCTCTCCAGGGGAAAGTTCGATGATTTCGAGAACGGATCGTTGTACCGGTTTTTTCGTTGCAATCGATCTTGTCGCCGGCGATGCCGGCGCCGTGGCGACCACGGCATGTGCGGGAGTTGGCGACGACGACGCGTAGTATTCGACAATCTGACTCAGCGTCCGCAGGGCGCCCATGTTCTCGGGTTTGACCGGCGGAAGGTTGGGGATTTTGGCCTCGACGCCGGCGAGGATTTCGACGCGCTTGATGGAGTCGATGCCGAGGTCGGCCTCGAGGTCCATGTCGAGGTTGAGCATTTCACGGGGGTAGCCCGTCAGTTGGGCGACGACTTCGAGAAGCGTGCCCGCGAAGTCGATTCGACCGGCGGCGACTGGAGTTGATGCGGGTTGAGGAACGGGTGCAAGGACGAAGGCCGCGTCGGCGCTCGCCACTTCACCGGACGGGGACATGAAATCGACGATCTGGCGGAGTGTACGGAGACCGCCCATCTGATCGGGTTTCACGCTTGGCAGGCCCGGCATTTTTTCCTCAATGGCGGCGATGATCTCGACGCGCTTGATGGAGTCGATGCCCAGATCGGCCTCGATATCCATGTCGAGATTGATCATTTCGCGGGGATAGCCGGTCTTTTCGCAGACGACGTCGAGGACGAGGGAGTCGATGGAAGAGAATGCGGAATGCGGAATGTGGAATGCGGAATGATCGGCGGGGACAATCTTTGCTACTGCGGGTGCAATGGGTGCCGGGGGTAGATCGAGCTTCGTCGGCATAAGTGGAATTGCGGATTGAGGAGGCGGTTCCGTAATAGTCGCTGTTGGCGTCGGGATAGCCCAGCCCATCGATTGCGCGACAAGGCGTTGTTGGCCTTCGAGCATGGATTGGATGGCGCGGTGGGCCTGCTCCTGGCTTTGGAGAAATCGTTCGTGCGCGGCGGCGGTCTGCTGTTGCAGGGCCTGCATCGATCGCAAGCCGTCCTGGACCAGCCGCAGGGCGTCTGCCAGCATCGGGTTTTGATTCGGCGCGGCGGGAATCGTCGCGGGTGTCGGCGGCGCAGCGTGTGCGTTGTTTTCCTTTGGAGCAGGCGGCACAGTGCGTGGCGAGATCGGAGTCCCCGTGTCCGGGAGATCGCGGGCGATGGTCGGGACCTGGGTCGAAACCAGCTTTCGATCAATCTCCTTCATGGCGGGCACGCCGCGGGGGATTTGGGGCAGCTTTTCGTCGGCTGTCGTCTTGAGAGCAATTCGTTCCAGGTGTCCGCTTACTCGCATTTTGGCCGCAATCCTCTTTGATGCCGGTGCGCGATAGTTCGCGCCGACCAGTGGCACGACCATCTTCGGCTTGCGCGGTTCGGCGGCAGGGCGTTCCCAGCGCGTCAATTCGACGGCGTAGCCCATCGCGGCCAGGTGGCTCAGCACTCGCGCCAAGCCCAGCACGTCGGATTCCCGACCGGCCGCGGCGTCCATCGCAATGGCGACATGCGGCCGCTCGCCCAGGATCGCGCCCGCAAGACTCGTGAGCACCGATTTCGGGCCGACCTCCACGAAAGTCCGTGCACCGGCATGATACAGTCCCTCGATTTGTTTCACGAAATCGACGGGGCGGACCAATTGATGCGCTAAGAGGTCTTTCGTTGCGGAGGCTTGTGTCAGATACGGCTCGCCGGTGGTGTTGGCGTACACGGGACAGCGGCCATCCTTGAACGCGACGGCTTCGAGGGCGTTGCGGAGGGGCGTGACGGCGGATTGCATCGATGAGGTGTGGAAAGCGCCGGAGACGTTGAGCACCTTGCCGGCGAGGCCGCGTTCCTTGCACACCGCGGCGGCCTTGGCGATTTGCTCACGCGGGCCGGAGAGCACGCCCTGCGCCGGGCTGTTGCGGTTGGCGAGAACGACGTCGAGTTTTTCCTCCTCGATAAGCCTTTCGATTTTTTCCAACGGCCCTTGTACGGCCAACATGGCGCCGCGATCGCCATCGCCTGCCGCCATGAGTCGTCCACGAAGCCGACTGAGTCGATGGAGCGCGCCGGCGTCGTAGCAGCCCGCGACGCACAGGGCGACGAGTTCGCCGTAGCTGTGACCGGCGGCGAGGTCCGGGCGGAGGCCGAATCGCTCAAGGATGCGGGCCATGCCGAGGTCGATGGCGCCGAGGGCACGCTGGGCATTTTCGGTGCGCGACAGCAAGGCGGATTGTTGGGTCTTGGCGTCATCGGTGAAGACCGCTGTTGGATAGAGGAGATCGGCGAGGGCGGGTTCATCGGAATTCGCATCGCGTGCCGCGTCCGTCATCGCGGCGTTCAACTCGGAGAAAGTGCAGGCGAGTTCGCGGAGCATGCCGACGTATTGGCTGCCTTGGCCCGGGAAGAGGTAAGCGAGTTGGCCGGGGGTGCCGGTTGCGTAGTAGATGCCACTGCGGGCCGCGGCCGGGTCCCGATTTTTTGCAGCCGTTGTGAGTTTCTCAGGGGCAAGGGCCAGTTTCGCGGCAAGGTCGTCGTCAGATTCAACGACGATAACCAGGCGGTGGGCATGTGCGGCGCGGAACGATTGCCGAGAAGACGCGGCATGATAGGCGAGTTGCAAGGCATCAAATTCGTCGGTGGCGGCGAGTTCGCGCCATTTCACCAGTGATTCGCGGAGGCCTTCGATCGATTCGGCGGAGAGGGCGATGATCTGCACGCTGCCGTCCCACGCGGGTTCGGCGACGGCGGCGGGTTGTTCTTCGAGGACGGCGTGGAAGTTACTTCCTCCGAAACCGAAGGAGCTGACGCCGGCGCGGCGGGGGCGGTTTTCCTGAGTCACCCACGGACGTGACTGCGTATTGAGATAGAACGGGCTTTGCTCAATGCCGAGGTTGGGATTGGGCCGCTTGATCTTGATCGTCGGCGGAAGCGAGCGGTGATAGAGGGCGAGGGCGGCCTTGATGAGACCAGCTGCGCCGGCGGCGGCTTTCGTGTGGCCGATCTGCGATTTGACGGAGCCGAGGGCGCACCATTGGCCCTCGCGGCGCGATTCTCGAAAGACGGTCTTGAGGGCCTCGAACTCCGACGCGTCACCGACTTTGGTGCCGGTGCCGTGCGCTTCAATCAGATCAACGCTGTCGGGATCGATGCCCGCCGCATCGTACGCGTTGCGCAAGCAGCGGGCCTGACCGGCCGAATGCGGGGCGTAGATGCTCTGTGAGCGTCCGTCGCTGGAGGTTCCGATGGCGCGGATGACGGCGTAGATACGATCGCCATCGCGCCGGGCGTCGTCGAGGCGTTTGAGCACCAACATGCCGATGCCTTCGCCGAGCACCGTGCCGTCGGCGGATTCGTCGAAGGGCCGGGCGTCGCCGGTCGGCGAAAGCGCGGGCGTCTTGGAAAAGCACATGTGCATGAAGATATCGTTGAGCGTGTCCGCCCCGCCGGTGAGGGCCATGTCGCAGCGGCCGGTGGCCAGTTCCATCGTGGCGAGATGAACAGCGCCCAGGGAGCTGGCGCACGCGGCATCGACGACGCAGTTTGTCCCGCGGAGATTCAGGCGATTGGCGATGCGACCGGCGACGACGTTGCCGAGCAGGCCGGGGAAGGAGTTTTCCTGCCAGGAGACGTAGCCGTCCGCGATGCGGGCGATGATGTCTTCGGCGATGTCCGGCGCGACGCCGGCTTCGGCCAGCGCTCGCCGCCACAAGGGGTGGCCCAATCGCGCCGCAAGAGGGATGACCAATTCTTGTGTGCCGGTAATCCCGAGGATGACGCCGACGCGCTCACGATTGAAATCGCGTTCGTCGCCGTATCCGGCATCGTCCAACGCCGCCTTGGCGACGACGAGCGACAAGAGCTGCGAGGTATCGGTCGCCTCCAGGATCGTGGGCGGGATTCCGAACTCGGTTGGATCGAAGGGAACAGTGGGCAGGAAGCCGCCGCGCGTACAGTACGTATGGTCCGGCCGCTTGGGGTCCGCGTCGAAATAGTCCTCCGGCGTCCAGTGCGTGGGCGGAACCTCGCGGATGCCGTCCTCGCCGCGCCGCAGCGAGCGCCAGAATTCGGTCAGGTTTCGCGCGTTGGGCATCAGGCAGCCCATGCCGATGATGGCGATGGGGCATTGCCCGGGACCCGCGCCTTGTCCTCGAGTGCTCAACGGAGGCCTTTGCTTTCTAAAAGTGGAGGGGGCGGGTCGTGAAACGAGCCGCCGCTACTCGCTCGGTTGATTCATCCGGGGGCGATTATACGGTCAGGCTTGGAGAAGTGTCGAGATGGCGTCCATTTCCAGGGGGCGATAGTGCTGCGCTGCGGCGGGGAGTTGCAATCCCTGGGTTTTCAGCCAATTGGCGCGGGTGAGGACCGCCGCGCCGAGCATCAGGTTCATGGCCACTGTCACAACGGTTCGATTATCCGGCTTTTCCAAAAAGCTGCCGCGGACCCATTCGTTGAACGCGCCCATGGCCGGACCGCACCAGATTTGATAATCCGCCTTGCGCGACGGCTCGCCCTTATTGGCCCAGTCCGACGAGCGGCCCAGGTACGAGCGAAAGACCAGGGCCATCTTATGCTTCGCGTCTTTTTCCGCGCGGGCGATCTGCGCGGGATCGCGGACTTCGAAGAAGCTCCGCGTCTGGCTCCACGCCTCCTCCAGCGTGCAGCGGAAATAGTCCTTTTCCAATACTGCGCGGTCGCGCGGCGGTATTTCTTCCAGTGCGCCGTGTGCGCGATAGAGGTCGTACAGCTTGCGGGCGCGTACGGCGAACATCGTCCCCCACTTGAGCACCTGCACCTTGACGCCCATCTCAAACATGTCCGCGGCGGGGGCCATGGCGACGTCCGCCGGGCCGGCCTGCGCCAGCATCTCGCGAACCGCCTGCGATGTGCCCGCCTCGACGCACGCCTGGTTGACCGAGCCGGTCAGGATGTAGGCCGCCCCCATCGCAAAGGCGGCGGCGGCGGATGCGGGGGTTGAAATACCTCCCGCGGCGCCGACGCGCAGCGGTTCGGCATATTCGTATTTGGCCTGCAATTCATCGCGCAGAGCGATCATGCTGGGAATCAGGGAAATCGCCGGGCGATTGTCCGTGTGACCGCCGGAGTCGGCTTCGACCGTGATGTCCGTGGCCATAGGGATCGATTCGGCCCAGCGGGCTTGATCTGGCGTGATCTCGCGGGCGTCGACCAGCGCCTTCAGGAACGTCTCGGGGGGAGGCGACATGAATTTGCGCGCGACTTCGGCGCGCGAGACCTTGGCGACGACGGTTTGTGGACAGGCGACGCGACCGTCCGGATCGCGGCGAATTCCCTTGACGCGATAGCGAACGAGCGGCAACGTCAGGTCGAGATAGGCCGAGGCGTCGACGAGCCGAATACCGCGGCGCAGGTAAAGGTCCACCACGCCGGTTTCCAGCCCCGGCTCGTTGGGGCTGTGGATCAAATTGAAGCCGTATGGCGCGTCGCCCAGGTTCTTTTGTATCCGATCAATCGCCTTTTCCACGCGATCGAGCGACAGGCCGGCCGCGCCGAAGAACGCCAGCATCCCCGCGCGGCCCATGGCCTCGACGATTTCCTCGGAGCCGATGCCGTTGGCCATGGCCCCGGCGACATAGGCGTACTTGAGGCGGTGGGCCGAGCGAAAGGCAGGATCGCCTAGCTGCTGCGGCGAAAGGACCGGGGCGAAGGCGTGGAGCGGATAACTCGGCTCGATGTTGATCGTCCCGTCGCCCAGGAGGCTTCGACCGCCAAGTCCGACCGCCATCCTGCCGCGCGCCGCGACGACGTGGATGGGTCGGCTCACTTGACCCAGCGCTGCGACCAGCGATCCGGCGGATTCGTCCGGCGGTGTTCCGTCCGGAATCCACCAACCCATGGGTGGCGGGCCAGTGAATCGACGATGTTCATCGGCCGCGGAGTCGGTCAACTCACCGGCGGTTCCTTCGAGCGGCAGGTGACGGGCCGCCTTAACGCCCAGATCGAGCAGCAGATTGCAGCCGGCGAAGAAACTGCCCACGGCCAGCTTTGCGCCGGTCTTGGCCCCGGACGTCGCGGCGTTGATGGCGGAGGCGCCGGTATCGAGCGCGGACTTGGCAAGATTCCCCAATTTGGCCGTCCTCGTTTCGGTCGGTTCTGCCATGAGATCTCCGCAGCCGCCGTACGAGCGGGTTCGAGGCGGTTTTTGGCCGTGAAAGCGGACAAAAGCCACGTCAGCGTAACCGACATCGCGGGCGAAGGAAATGACGACGGCTGCAGGGAGAATACAAAGAGCCCGGCCCTTGCAGATTGAGGCGGGCGCGGTATGCTTCCCGATTCGTTTTCACCCGGTTATCCACCGCAACGACAAGGAGTTGCACCACATGATGAAGTGGTTTCGTGCCCATACCAAGCAGATCATGGTCGTGGTTGTTCTCCTCGCCATGTTTTCGTTTGTCGGCGGTTCGGCGCTGGTGACTTTCCTCCAGCCGGATCCAGCGAAGGCGGCGTTCGGCGAGGCCTTTGGCACGGAATTCACCCAGGGGGAGATCGGCGAGGCCCAACGGGACGTTAGCGCGATGGAGACGGTGTTCGGTTTTGGAACCCCAGAGGAATATCGACGACAGTACGGGACGATATGGCAGTTCGGCCGCAAGGACCTGAGCTTCATCCACTGGTATCTCCTGGCGAAAGAGGCCGAGCGGGCGGGAATTGAGGTTTCGGATCAGGAGATTGACGAGCAGTTTCAGAACTTTCCGCCCGATTTCATGGAGCAGCTTCGAACGCGCTTTCGGATCATCCCGGCCGAGCTTCGCCGCGCGCTTCGGCGGCAGCTTTCCATCGAGAAGAACGGCCGGCGTGTGATGAGCGCGGCCGTACCCTCCGAGGCCCAGATTCGCCACTACGTAAAGGAAACCGAAGAGAAGACCAAGGTGCGGTTCGTTGCGCTGGACGCCGAGAAGTTTATCGATGAGAAGGAGCCCGTAACGGCGGAGGAAGTCGCGGCGCAATTCGAGAAGTACAAGGACCTCGATCCCGCCAAGAGCGAGGACGGGTACGGCTATCGCTACCCTCCGCGCGTCAAGCTGCAGTACATCGTCGCGCAGATCCCGTTGATCGCCCCGGGTGTGGAAATTTCGCAGGAGGCTATTCGCAGCACATGGAAGGCCAACAAGGCCAAGTACAAAAAGGTCATCTACGTCGATCCGCCGACCAGCGCGCCCGCGACCAGCGCTCCGACGACCGGGCCGACGTCCCAACCGGCGAAGCCCCAGCCGGTGCCCCAGACGGTGGAGAAAAACTTTAGCGAGGCGCAGTCGGACGTCGAGCGCGAGCTTCGCCAAAAGGCCGCGCAGCAGGCCGCCGACCAGGCGCTTCGCAAGATTCAGACCTACCTTCAGCGGCCGTGGCTGGATGAAAAGACCGACCCGAAGACGGGTTTCAAGCCAATTCCCGAGTCGGCGAAAGACCCGGCGGCCATGAAGGCGGCCTACGAACGTTTTTCGGCGGAATTCAAGATCCCTTTGGAGTACGGCGAGACGCCCCTGGTGACCAGGGATGAACTGGCCAAGATGAAGATCATCAGTGGCGCCATCCTGGAGGGGGCCAAAGGCGCCGGTGAGAGTCTGCGGATCGAGGAATACGCCTTTCACGTTCCGCCGCTCTTTGTGCCCTCCGAGGCGTCCGAGACCACGCCGAGTCTACAACTGTTCCAGGTTCCGGATCTGCCGCTGTCCGTATCTTCCTATCAATTCGCGGGCGGGGCCTTTGAATCCACGATACAAAAGTTTGTACTCTTTCGGGTCGTGGAGGCGCGCGAGTCCGCCGCGCCGGTCTCGCTGGACGAGGTCCGCGCCGACGTCGAGCGCGATGTGCGGCTGATGAAGGCCTTCCGGCGTGCGGAACCCATAGCGAGGGAGCTGTTTGTCGCCGGCCGCCGGCTGGGACTCGAACCGGCGTTCGGGTTATTTACCGATCTCCGCGAGAAGTACGGCGCCAGCGTCAGTACGCCGCCGCCGTTTGCCCGGTTGACGAAGCAGACCGATCCACGGCTTCGCGACAAGATACTTTCCGACGAGCCGACACTCGACCCGCCGAGTGTGCCGGGTGTGGGCGTGTCCAGGGAATTCGTCCAAGCCTGCTTTGAGATGGCCTCCGACGACTGGAGCCCGCCGCCCATTGAAACGCCCAAATCGGAACGCATGGACGCTGCAACCACCCGACCGGCGGTCTTGCCGACGCCGAAGGTGCGCATGGTGGGACTGCCGGCCCAGAAAAAATGGCTGGTGGTGGAACTGATCGCGACCGAACCGGTGGACGAGGGGCAATATCAGACCAAACACCGGCAGACCGCATATTACGGCCTGATGAGCGAGCGGAATCTGGTGCTGCGCAACGAGTGGTACAAGCCGGAGCATATCGAGAAGCGGTGCGGCTTTAAGCGGATTGCCCCCGACGGAGAGATTTCACCGGTCGAAGGCGTATCGCGCCCGCCGCCGACCCCGTACTTCTGAACCACCATAAATGCCGGGGAACCGTTACGGCTGCCGTTTGATTTCCTGCGGCTTGCGCTGATCGTCCACGCAGACATAGACGATTTCGGCGGAGGTGACCGGCACGCGCTGGGACGGGGAATCCCAACGATCGGCCTCCACCGCGACGCGGACGTGGATGGAGGTCCGTCCGACAGAGACGAGTTCGGTGTAAAAGCTGAGGACGTCGCCGACGAAGACGGGTTGCTTAAACTCGACGCGGTCCATGGCGACGGTGACGACGCGACCGCAGCCGAGCTTGCGGGCCTCGATGGCGCCGGCCTGGTCAAGGTGGGAGAGGATGACGCCGCCGAAGATGGTGCCGTGGGCGTTGGTGTCGCGGGGCATCATCATGACGCGGATGGCGGGTTCGGGTTTGGGGGGGTTGGAGGAGGTCATGTGCGGGCCTCGAAAGGACGGGGATGAGTTGTACCACTTAATCGTAAAGGGTTGAAACAGAGGTGTCGACTTGAACCTGTCGCGATTGAGTTTCAAAAACTCGGCAAGGCGGCTCGGAATTCCCAGTATGACTTGCGAATCCGAATTGATCTGGTCCTCCGATTTGGCCGAAGGCTCAGCGAACTCGCTAATCTCCGCCGGCTCCTCACGAAGGAGGAGAGAAAGACAGCGATTGCAGTTAGCGATGATGGCTCGGGAAGGACAGCTCGAAAAGCTTCGACTTCACCGCTTGGATTGTAGCCCGTGCCTACAATCGTCGTTCCATCCGACGAGACAGCGCTCGCGCTGCTTAGAATCCAACCGGAGAGATCGAGCCCGTATTCTTGTGTGAGCACCTGAGCCAGATCGCGCATGCCGTACTGTGTATCCCAAATAAACGCACGATAGCCGGTTGAGCCAATGCTCGAACCAACGATGAGCGAGCCATCGGCACTTGTTCCCAAGGCGCGACTCTCGAAGAATCCGCCGGGAAAATCCCCAAGCGGAACAAGGCCCGTAGTGATTGTCCACCGAAAGGCTTCGAAGTATCCATCGCTTGTATGCGAGTTACCGCTGCTGCTCATACCGACTATTGTGCTACCGTCGGCTGAAATCGCATTGGCAATGCTTTCGAATCTTCCCCCAGGCAGATCGCCGAGTGCAATCATGCCGGACGCTTCTGTCCACCGAAACGCTTCGGTATAGGGAGAGGAGCTTGCACTCATGCTCTCGCCAACGACGATTTCTCCATCCCCCGATGCACCATAGGCGATGCTTAAAACCTGTCCGCCCGGTAGATCTCCGAGCGACAAGGGTCCTTCTGACTGCCTCCAACGGAAAGCTGCAAAGCTACTCTGTCCGACGACTGTCGATCCGTCCTCCGAAATGTCATTGGCATCGCCCCCTACGCAGGAGTTATCGAGTCGTCGAAGGCAGTCCAATCCGTCTGCCTGAATCCAGCGCGCGGTACGAACGCCGGAAGAAACGCTTCCTATGCCCACGATGGATTGGCCGTTTCCTGAAACTCCATATGGAATGCTAAGAAAGCTGCCACCCGTAAAGTCACCGAGTGGCTCCATACCACCTGCCAACGTCCAGCGGTAAGCCTCATATAGGCTTCCCGAAGCAGTTGACCGGCTTGCCCCGATTACCACCCTGCCGTCCGCCGAGACATCGTTCGCACTACTGTAAATTCCACCACCGGGAAGATCTCCAAGGCCCATGAAACTGGGGCTTGGCAGAGCGTAACTTGTATCAACTATTGTGACCCCGCCAATCAAAAGCGCGAGCCAGTTTAGGTGTCGTGGTGATCTTAATGTGGGCACGTTCTATCCCCCTTGGACTCCAACGATACACAGTTGCAATGATACCGGTTCCATACCCTTTTCGGAAGCGCTAAATGGTCAAACCTTGCAAATCCACCTTCTCCCGATCTGTCCGCGGCAGGGAATCATAGAACTGCCACACGTCGGGGAGCATGTAGGCCGGCAATTTGTCGCGGCAGTGTTCGATGAGTTCGGACTCGCTGGGCCGCGCGCCTTCGCGCGGGGCGATGCAGGCCTTGAGGCGGTTGCCGAAGATGGGATCGGGCAGGGCGACGACCGCGACTTCCTTGACCTGCGGGTGGCGCACGATGGCCGCCTCGACTTCGCCCGGCTCTATGCGATGACCGCGGCATTTGATCATGCGGTCGATGCGGCCTTCGAACATCAGGATACCGTCGGATCGGCGGCGCACGCGATCGCCGGTGCGATAGGCCAAGCCGGCGCCGTCTGGGGCTGGGACGAGTCGATGCGCGGTCAGCTCCGCATCGCCGAAATAGCCACTCGTTACGATCGGACCGGCGACAAGCAGCTCGCCGGCATCGCCGCCAAAGATCGGGGTTCCAGATTCATCAACGATCCACAACCGCGTGTCGCTCAGCGCTCGACCGATAGGCAGCGGCCCGTCATCGTCCAGGTCCGTTTGGGTGACGCGGTGGTAGGTGCAGGCGTTGGTCTCCGTCGGGCCGTAGAGGTTGGTCCAGGAGGCGCCGGGAAGTTGTTGCGACAACTCTTTCAACGCCGGCTTGGGCAGGACCTCTCCGGCAAAGATGACATGCCGCAGCGCCGACAGGTCGTGGTCGGCGAGCTTTCCGCGGAGCTGCATCATCACCAGCGCCGAAGGTACGGAGTACCAAATGCTAACCCGTGTATCCGCGATCCATTTAGCCATCTGGTAGGGAAACATCTTCAACCGCTCCGGCACAGGGCACATCGTCGCACCCGCGCAGACCGCCGCGAAGATGTCGAGCGTGGAGAGGTCGAAGTTGTACGGCGCATGATTGGCGACGCGATCTTCCGGTGTCAGTTCAAAATACTCCGCTGCCCAATGGGAAAAATGCAGCAGGCTTTGCGTCGTGATCTGCACGCCCTTGGGCCGGCCGGTTGAGCCGGAGGTGTAAAGGATGTTGGCGAGGTCGTCGGCAGGCGGGACCGGCGGGCCCGACGCGGGGGGTTCCCGCCGCGCCAAAGACAATGCGATGCAGCGGTCGACGGCATTCGAGACGATCGAGGATTCAACACACGGAACGTTCGCGGGTGGATCGGTTCCCAGCCAAAGGCGAATCCCCGCGTCTTCGCAGATGGTCCTCTTGCGTTCGTCGGGCCAGGTCGGTTCGAGCGGCACGTAGGTCGCGCCGGTGCGAATGATCGCAAAGAGCGCGACGATTGCGTCGATGGACTTCTTGAAACAAAAGGCGACGCGGGCGCCGGGCGCGGCGCCGTGCCGCGTCAGCAGGGCCGCCAGTCGATCGCACTCCTCCAACATCTCGCCATAGGTCCGCCGCTCGGCGCCGAACTCCATTGCGGGCCGCGAATCGAACCGCCCCGCCGCATCTTGTAGCAATAGGTAAAGGGACTGCGACATGGCGGCCCACCGCGTAAAGATCGCGGCCTAACACCGCTGATGCTGACCGACCCACTCGACGATGGACGCAATGGACGAGACGCGCTCGGGCGTGACTTCGTGGTCCGGCAGATTCACGCCGAGTTTTTGCTCGATGTAGACCAGAAGCTGCATCAGGCGCAGCGAGTCCAGCCCGTGCGCATAGAGATCGGCGTCATCCGCCGGCCAGACCTCGCGGGCCGTGGGCATCAATGTGCCGAAGAGATGCTGCCGAAGTTGTTCGCGCGCGTCCAGTTTCATACCAGCGATTGAGATTAAAAACATGCCCCTCGGCTGTCAACTCAAACCAGCGTTCGCTCGGCGTCATTGAGTGACCAGCAGGCCGATGAAGGGTTCGATATCCGATTCGTCGACCGCTCCATTCTGATCCACATCCGCCGCGCAGGCCGCTTCACTCGGCGCGGTGGGCGCCAACAACTCGTTGACCAACGCGGGAATGTCTGCGGCATCGATCCGTGAATCGCGGCTGACATCTCCGCTGCCCTGGACGGACGCCGGCACGTTGCAGCCGCACAGGCCAGGGACGATTCTCCCGGGATCGTTCGGGCAGCCGTCGTTGCAATCGGCCGTTCCATCGCCATCGGCGTCCGTCGCACAAGGATCGACCACGCGCAGGTCCATGACGATCGGCAGGTGATCCGACGAGTTTTGAGGAAGCGTGTCGCCGGCCTGCAGGCCGGCGGCGGCGAGCGCGGACGGCGTCATGGCGTCTGTATTGAGTATGAATTTGTTCGCCACGGTGAAGGCGCTGTCCGTGACCATGAAGCGATCCAGCGCCGAGGGGGGAAAGGATTGGCTGCCCTGCCAGGTGAAGTTGTTTCCGGTGAAGGGATCGAGCGGGTTGAGGTTGGTGAGGTCGGACACGTCCCAATCGCCCTTCACGTCGGTCCCAAAGGTGGCGTTGTCAATGATGTTGCCGGTCAGGAGCGTGTTCTCCGGCTGGGGCCCGCCGACGAGATTGAAGTCCCCGAGCACGATCATCGGCGTGTTGGGCGGCAGCACGATGTTGTTGCCCGACGGCCGCGCGGCGCCGCGGGCATCGCCCAGCCAGTTGGCGATGGCGTCGGCGCTGCGTTGGCGGTCGGCGTCCTCCGAGCCGCCGGCGTTGCCGCAGCACTTGAGATGCACGCCGTGCAAATACACATCCACGGGATGTGTCGCATTCGGCAGGTCGGCAAGGGCAATAGTGACGCCGCGGGTCGATGACTCGGGGATCGTATCGATGCGCGTTTGCGAGAGCGGAAACCGCGAAGCCAGCACGTTTCGTGTTCCGCCGGATTTGCCGAGGTGAATCTGCCAACCCGCGCCGCCAATCGGAATAATCGAATTGAGGCGGCTCGCGATCGTACCGGACGAAAGAGAGGTATTGATCTCCTCGAAGCAGATAATGTCAGGCCTTAGCGCAATCAGGATGCGGTTGAATTCGGGGTCGGCGGCAGGATCCGTGATGAAATTACCTTGTGTGTTGTAAGCGACGATGCGGACATCAAGGAGGTTGTCCTTCGAGTAGTCCCCGGCGAGCGGGTTGAGGGCGAAGACCGGGCGGGCCAGCAGGAGGATCGACAGTCCCGCCGCTAACCGAGCGCGGTTGGGGTACCGATTGTCGCGAGAAAAAAACGAATGAGCGGCAGCCATCAGGTCCTTCCCCCTTCGAAGTCAAATCGCCACCCGGCCCGCGGCTGAACCTTTACTGGAAGCTGATCGATCAATATAACAAGTACGGACGCGCGTTTCAAATTCGCCGACGCCGTGGCGGAGGACTGCCCCGCGCAGAAAACAGCCCCGCGATTGCTCCGCGGGGCCGCTGGATCAAGCATTATCCGCTCGAATTCACGTGGCCTCGCTCGGCCCGGCCCCTGCGCCGGCCAGTTCCGGCTCGACTTCGCCCGCCGGGCCGCCCTCGGTCGGGTCAAAGCTGAGCTTCTTCTCGCCGCCGACGTCGACCAGCGCGACATGAATGTCTTTCTTGCCCTTGTATTTTCCGCGAAGGAGGTTTTCGCTGAGCGGGTCTTCCAGGTGCTGCTCGATGGCCCGGCGTAGCGGCCGCGCCCCGAACTTTTCATCGGTTCCCTTTTCCAACAGAAACTCTTTGGCCTCGTTCGACAGCTCGAGCGTCAGACCGTGCTCGATCAGTCGCTTCGCGACCTTCTTGATCTCCAGCTCCACGATCCGGGTCAGGTCCGCATGGTTCAGCTTGTGGAAGACGACGACCTCGTCGACGCGGTTGAGGAACTCCGGCCGGAAATGATGCTCCAGCTCGACCTTCAGGACGTTGCGCATCTTCTCGTAACTGACGTTCTCGTCGCGCTTCTCGAAGCCGAAGGTAGACTGGTGGGTGATCTTGTCGGCCCCGATATTGCTGGTCATGATCAGGACCACGTTGCGGAAGTCGACGTGGCGACCGAACGAATCCGTCAGTCGGCCTTCTTCCATGATCTGCAGCAACATGTTGAAACAATCGGGGTGCGCTTTTTCAATCTCATCCAGGAGCACCACGGCATACGGCCGGCGGCGGATCCGCTCGGTGAGCTGTCCGCCCTCCTCGTAGCCGACGTAGCCCGGAGGCGCGCCGATCAAACGGCTGACGTTGTGTTTTTCCATGTACTCCGACATGTCGATGGAGATCAGGGCCTCTTCCGCACCGAACATGAACTCGGCGAGGCTCTTGGCCAGCAGCGTCTTGCCGACGCCGGAGGGGCCGATGAAAATGAAGCTGCCCATCGGGCGGTTCGGGTCTTTCAAGCCGCTGCGCGAGCGGCGGACGCTTCGGGCGACCGCGCTGATGGCCTCCTGCTGGCTGATGACGCGCTTGTGCAGCTCCGTCTCCAATTCCAATAGGCGCTCCGCCTCTTCCTTCTCCAGCCTCGTCAGCGGCACGCCGGTCATCTTGCTGACGACCTCGGCGACAACTTCTTCGTCCACCACGCCGTCGATCTCGTTACGGTGATCGTGCCACTGCTTTTCCATTTTCTCTTTGTCGGCGGCGAGGCTGATCGCCTTGTCGCGGAGGTCCGCGGCCCGCTCGTAGTCGGCATTGCGGACGGATTCATCTTTCTCGAGGTTGAGCTTCTTGATCTCTTCCTCGAGTTTGGAGAGGTCTTCCGGCTTGGTCATGGCCTTGAGCCGTACCCGCGCGCCGGCTTCGTCGATCACATCGATCGCCTTGTCCGGCAACACTCGGCCGGGAATGTAGCGCATCGACAACTCGACGGCGCCGGAGAGCGCCCCATCGGTGATCTGCACGCGATGGTGCGCCTCGTATCGATCACGCAGGCCTTTGAGGATTTCCAGCGTTTCAACCTTCGAGGGCGGCTCGACGATGATCTGCTGGAAGCGGCGCTCCAGCGCGCCATCCTTCTCAATGTATTTGCGGTATTCGTCCAGGGTCGTTGCCCCGATGCACTGCAATTCCCCGCGCGACAGCGCCGGCTTGAGCACGTTCGATGCGTCGATGGCCCCTTCGGCCCCGCCCGCGCCGACCAGGGTATGCAACTCGTCAATAAAGAGGATGATGTTGCGGGCCCGGCGGACTTCGTTCATGACCGCCTTGATCCGCTCCTCGAATTGTCCGCGGTATTTGGTCCCGGCGACCATCATCGCGAGATCGAGGACCACGATGCGCTTATCCGCGAGGAGTTCGGGAACGTCGTTGGAGACGACGCGCTGGGCCAGTCCCTCGACGATCGCCGTCTTGCCGACGCCCGCTTCGCCGAGCAGCACCGGGTTATTTTTATAGCGCCGGCACAGCACGACGAGGAGGCGTTCAATCTCGTTCTCGCGCCCGATGACCGGGTCGAGTTTTCCGCTCTTGGCCATCTCGGTGAGGTCGCGCCCGAAGGAATCCAACGCCGGCGTCCGGGATTTGGAACCCTTCCGACCGGTCGTCTCCTGACTGCCTGCGCCGCCCCCCGTTGCTTCTTCGTTTTCCACACCGGCACCTAGTAGATTCAATACCTCTTCACGGACTTCTTCAAGTTTGATGCCCAGATTCATCAGCACCTGGGCGGCCACGCCGTCCTGTTCCCGGAGGAGGCCGAGCAGCAGGTGTTCCGTTCCGACGTAGTTATGGTTGAGATTGCGGGCCTCTTCGATGGCGAATTCGATGACTTTCTTGGCCCGCGGCGTCTGGGGGAGCTTGCCCATGGTCACCATGTCGGGGCCGCTCTTGACCAGCTTCTCGACTTCCAGCCGGACCTTGCGCAGGTCCACTTCGAGGTTTTTCAGGACGTTGGCGCCGACCCCGCTGCCTTCCTTCACGAGGCCCAACAGGATGTGCTCCGTCCCGATGTATTCATGGTTGAAGCGCTGCGCTTCCTGGTTGGCGAGGGCCATCACTTTCCGCGCACGATCTGTGAATCGCTCAAACATTCGTTCACATCCTCTCCCGTCCGCCGGGAAGTTCGAACTTCGCCGTTACTTTCAACCGCCGCCTCACCGACGTCCTCTCCGGCACCCCAAGGGCCGGGGATTCGACCCGATCGCCATCGCGCTGCTCCGTTGAGAGTCGTCCGTCCCGGCGCGCCAAGATCGTGGGTCTTGGTCGCGGCAGGTGCTGAGTTGCGACGATAACCGCGATGTCCATTCGTCGCAATTCTAGCTGTGCTTTCTCGGTCCTTCCACGAGGCGGCTCATGGACAGGCGGGCTCTGCCTCAGCCCTACCCTCTATCGGTTGCCGAATTGCCCGCGTGAACTCCCGCCAGCAGTCGGATGGCAGGCGGTTCTTTCGACATCACTGCCGATAACGCGTCATTGACATGAAAAATCCGCGTCCGAAGGCGGGCCCTTGGGCCGGGAGAAATGGCGTCGAAGCATGATTTGGGCTGCCGCCCAGGAGAGGAGGGCCAGGACCGTCGCGATCGCCGCCAGCCAGGGCGGCATGGCCGCCGGGGCGATGAACCAGCCGGCGAGTGCGACGTTGCCGCAGATCCCGAAGACGATGGCCAGGAGAAAACCCAGCCATTCGCGCCGAGCCAGGATCAATCCCGTGCCCGGCAGTATCACATTCAGCAGCCAGGTGCCCACGAGATTTCCTGTCCGAGTGCGCCATCGTCGGCGAAGGGGTTACGGCTGACCGATGACCTGCTCGACCGCTCCGCCCGGTTTCTTATCGCCGACGATAATCGGCTCGCTCAATTGCATCCACGCGTAAATCATGACCGGTGCGAGTGCGATGCAAACCGCACCGAGCGTCATGCCCATCCACGATCGGCCCTGCTTGGTGTTTCGGGCCTGCCCGAGGCTGCGAAAGCCAAGCGCGCCGGCGGCAATTCCGAGAAGGATGACCACCGGCGTGACCGCGTAGATCAGCGGCTGGCGGTATTGCGACCAACCGATGCGATCGCTGAAGGGGATTACCCACTGCTGCGTGTCGAGCCCCTTGAACACGACGACGGACAATCCCATTAAGCAGAGGAAACCCAGCGCGCCCGCCAGCATGGCTGTTGTCGCCTGAGTGTCGTAGAGTCGAAAGTTCGGCATCTTCATGATCGATCTGTCCTGAAAAAACCTGCCGGCAGGTCCGTCCGCCGTTTACGTCACCCATTTCGGCGGCGATAGGGGCCCGACGATTGGCGTCAAAGCTCGATCAGTATAAGGAAAACCCGACAATCTCCAAAGTCCCTGTATGACGAATCGCATGCCAAATGGGAGGGGTCCGATTTTGGTCGGCAGCGGCAATTTTTGCCGGTTCACAGTGTTTGCCTCGATGGTCGGCTCCCGTACAATCCCCGCCCAGCCGTACCAGCGACGGAGCCGGACGGAGCAAAGTTGCAACGCGGGAGAATCAAGGATGTATTGGAACGAAAAAATCGGGGGACGGAAGTGTATTCGCCAGGGCGCAGTGTGTGTTGCCGTGGTTACAGGGGTTGTTTTCGGTTTGGCGGTGGCATCGTTGGCCGTCACGCCACCGGGGCCGGGTTGCACTGAAATCACCGCCACCTTCACAAACTCGACGCCGGTGGTGATTTCCGGCGGCGACGAGCCCGTCGTCACTTCCACGATCACAGTCTCCGCCGCCGGCGCCTATCTCTGGGATCTCGATGTCACGACCAACCTGACCCACAGCAACTGCACCGACTTGGACATCACGCTCATGTCCCCGGCGGGGACGATCGTCACGTTGACGACCGACAATGGCGGCGGCAATGACAATATCTTCAACGGCACCATCTGGGACGACGACGCCAATCCCGGCGGCATCGTTCCCTATGACGACAACGATGGCATGGTCACTGACTCGTCGTTTGTGGATGGGACGACCGGGACTCCGCTGACTCCCGAAGAACCGCTGGGCGCGTTCATCGGCGAAGACCCCAACGGCGTCTGGACCCTGACGATCAGTGATGATGAAAACTCCAACGGCGGTGTTCTTGACAATTGGAACCTCGCCGTGAGCACGCTCCCCTCGGCGCCGACGGATACCGTCGCGTCATTCGAAAACGCCGCCGACCTTAACATCCTCGATGAGTCCGCAGTCAATTCCCAGATCCACGCCCTCGGCCTGAGCAATCGAATCTGCAAGGTTCGCGTCGTCACTCATATGAAACATACGTTCTTCGGCGACCTCGTCATCGGACTCACGTCGCCTTCTGGGACGATTGTGACCCTCTCTTCGGAGAACGGCGAAGGACTCGACAACGTTTTTGACGGAACCCAATGGGACGACGATGCCAATCCCGCCGGCCAGGTTCCCTATGACAACAACGATGGCTTGGTCACCGATCATCTGTATGTCGATCTCACGACCGCCACCCCTTTGTGCCCGGAGGAGCCCTTTGCCGCTTTCATCGGTGAAGATCCGAACGGCATTTGGACGTTGACGATCGGGGACGTGGCGGCCGGCGACATCGGCGTCCTTGAAGATTGGACATTGGAGATCACCACCTGCACCTACCCCGACGCTGACGGGGACGGCGTGGGCGATCCCTGCGATGAGTGCGCCGAGGGCGACGACTCGCTGGATGGAGACGGCGATGGGATTCCCGACGCCTGCGATCCGTTCAGCTTCTGCGGCACGGGCACCGGCATCATGTTGCCGTTCATGGTCCTGAGCTTCGGGATGATGCGCCGCTCGATACGCCGTCGCTTCTAACCGTCGCGCGGATTTGGAATTTCACCGGCCGGTCTCTCTCGTAACCTCGGGAGGGATCGGCCATTTTTTTGGCAGTGATTGGACGAGGCGGCCACTCTGCGGATCAGCCGCGAAGCCCCAGCCCCGCCGCGATGATGTTGCGCTGGATGTCGTTGGTGCCGCTGTAGATGATGCCGCCGAGGCTGTCGCGGAGAAAGCTCTCCACGCCGCCTTCGTTCACGAAGCCGTTGCCGCCGTGGATGCGGATGAGGTCGAGGCTGTTCTGCACGAACGATTCGCTCACGAAGAGCTTGGCGATCGCCGCTTCGAGCGGGGCGCGCTTGTTGGCCGATTTCAGCGCCGTCACCTGGTAGAGCAGGAGTCGCGACGCCTCATGGCGGACTTTCATGTCCGCGATGCGGTGGGAGATCGCCTGGTGACCGGCGATCGGTTTGCCGGCGACGACGCGTTCGTTGGCGTAGGTGATGGCGAGTTCGATTTCGCGCTGCATGGAGCCGAGGGCCGCGCCGAAGATGCAGGCCCGCTCGCGTTCGATGGAGCCCTGGAAGAGCATCGCCCCCGCGCCGGGCTTGCCGAGGATGTTCGCGACCGGGACTTTCACGTCTTCATAGGTCACTTCGGAGAGGCCCGACCCGGTCAGCCCGACGGCGGGCAGTGGTCGGACCGTCATGCCCGACGTGCCGGGTTCGATGAGGAAGCAGGAGAGGCGATAGCGCGTCGGGTCGTCCATTTTGGCATAGACGACATGCAGATCAGCCCCCGCGCCGCAGGTGGTGTACCGCTTCTTGCCGTTGATGATGTAGTGATCATTCTTCAGCGCCGCGGTGGTCGTGAAGCTCATCAGGTCGGAGCCGGCCTGCGGCTCGGTCACGCTGTGGGCCCCGACCCATTCGCCGGTCGCCAGCTTGCGGAGGAACTTTTTCTTTTGCTCATCGGTCCCGGCGACGCAGAGCGGCTCGACGACGCCGAAGACGTGCGCGCCGATCGCCGTGAGCAGGCCCATGCGGCGACAGCCGTAGCCCAGCCCCTCCATGGCGGCGACGAATTCGTTGAGGGTCTGCCCGCGACCGCCGTAGTCGGTGGGGGCGGTGATGCCCATCGCACCGATCGCGCGGCATTTTTTCCAGCCGTCGCGGTCGAAAACGGGATCGACGTCGCCCGTCGTTAGTTCGCGCTGGGCGAATTCAATGGCTTCGTCCTTGGCGGCTTGTTGAGAGGGTGAGAGGCTGAAGTCCATGCGCGTATAATAACCGATCCACCGCACGTTGACGCGGTTCGGGGTCGCGGCTACGGTCTCGCCCCATGGTTTTGGCGGTCGGCACGTGGAGGCGGGGGCGTCGGCGCGCAGCCGTGGCCCTCACGTCGCTGGTCGTCCTCATCGCATTTCTACCGTTTCTCGTTCCAGTTTCGCAAACGACGACCGCCCCGGCCGCGCCGCCATTGCCGGAGGATCTTTACGGCCTGTGGACGGTCGCGCCGGCGATTGTCGCGATCGGCATGGCCATCCTCCTGCGCCAGGTCTTCCCCGCGATGATCATGGGCATCCTCACGGCGTCGGCGATGGTGATGTACTGCCTGCCGCCGGAGGCGAAGTTCGGCGGGGCCAACGGGTTCGTGACGGCCGCGCGGTTGGCGATTGAGCGTTATCTCGTCGGGGCGATTGCCGATCCTTCGCACAGTGGGACGGCCGATCCGGCGAGGATGATGACGGTTCTGGCCAGCCTGACGATTTCCGGCATGGTCGCGGTCATTCACGCGAACGGCGGGACGGCGGCGATGGTCCGCGCGGTCAGCGGATTGGCCCGCACTCGCCGTCGCGGGCAGCTTACGACGTTCCTGGCCGGGCTGGTCGTGTTTTTCGATGACTACTCGAACTGCCTGATCATCGGTCCGACGATGCGGCCGATTACCGATCGGTTGCGGATCAGCCGGGAGAAGCTGTCGTTCATCCTCGATGCCACGGCGGCGCCGGTGGCATCGCTCGCGCTGTTCGGGACGTGGATCACGACCGAAGTGAGCTTCATTCAGACGGGGCTCGATCAACTCAAGTCGGATGGGCATCTGCCGGCGTTCCTGGCGGATGTCGGGGCGTACGAGGCGTTCGTGCGGAGCTTGCCGTATCGCTACTACGCCATCTTCACGCTGGTGCTCGTGTTTCTCTTGGGGTGGACCGGCCGCGATTTCGGTCCCATGCGCAAGGCCGAGGAGCGCGAGGCGGCGCGGGCGACGCCCTTTCAAGAGGAGCATCGGATCACGGCTCACGACCGCGCGAAGTGGTGGTACGCGGGCCTGCCGGTCGGCGGCCTCGTTGTGGCAACCGTCCTCATCCTGTTCCTGACGGGTTGGTACGGGTCCGCGGAGCCGCGGACGATGGCCGACATTCTGAAAAACGTCAACGCCTACGCGGCGATTCTCTATGGGGCAATCATCTCGGTGTTGTTGGCTATCGGTCTCAGCGTGGCCACAAGGTCTCTCACGTTCATGCGATCGCTGGAGTCGATGATGGAGGGCGTCCAGCGCGTCATCCCTGCGATCGCCATCCTGATCTTCGCGTGGGCGCTCTCGGACAGCATGAGGGACCTTCACTTAGGGCAGGTAGCGGTCCGCGAGTTGAAGTCGCATCAGTTCTCACCGCACCTCCTGCCGCTCATGATCTTCGTCGCCGCCTGCATCGTTTCCTTTGCGACGGGAACATCGTGGGGGACGATGGGTATCCTTTGTCCGGTCGCCGTCCTCCTGGCTGGGCATCTGGCCACCGACCTTGCCAGGGACGACGCGCTCACGCTATTCTACGGCTCCGTGGGAAGTGTTCTGGCAGGCGCGGTCTTTGGCGATCATTGTTCTCCCATCAGCGACACGACCGTCTTGTCGGCGTTGGCCTCGGAATGCAGCCTGGAGGCGCACGTCTGGACGCAATTGCCCTATGCCGTGACCGCGGCACTGATGGAGATCGTGGCGGGCGATTTGCTTTGCGGCTGGCTGGGCGCGCCGGCGTGGGTCGGGCTCCTGACGGGCAGCGCGGGCCTGGTCGTCATCGTGTATGCGATCGGGCGACCGATTCGCGAGCGGGCGGCGGTGGTCGCGTGACAATTCGTTACCGAGTCGCCGCGGTGGAGTGAGGAGACGATCGTCTATGGCGCAATCCAAAGAACAGTGGGGCAGCCGGCTGGGGATGATCCTCGCGGTCGCCGGTTCGGCCGTCGGGCTCGGAAACTTTCTGAGGTTTCCCGGAACGGCGGCAGCGAACGGCGGCGGGGCGTTCATGATCCCTTACTTCTGCGCGCTGATCTTCCTCGGCATCCCGATCTGCTGGGCCGAGTGGGCGATGGGCAAGTACGGCGGGCAGCACGGCTTCAATTCCGCCCCGGCGATCTTCGGCCTGCTCGGGCGCCGTTCGATCTGGCGTTATCTCGGCGTGTTGGGATTGATCATCCCCGTCATCATCTACATGTACTACGTTCTGATCGAATCGTGGTGCATGGGATACGCCATGAGTTATCTCATGGGTTGGATCGATCTCGGAGGCGATTCGGGCCAGTACGCGACGAAGAGCGTCGACTATTTCAATTCATTCGTCGGAGCCAATCAGGATGGGCTGATGCTCGACGGCCGGGTGCACATCAGCGTCGTCGTGTGGCTGATCGTTTTCGCGGTGAACTTTTATTTCATCTACCGCGGATTGTCCGGCGGGATCGAGAAGTTCTGCACGTATGCGATGCCGCTTATGGCACTTTGTGCCATCATCGTACTGATCCGCGTTTTGACGCTGGGTACTCCCGATCCGAGCAAGCCCGAGTTCAGCGTCATGAAAGGGCTCGGCTTCATGTGGAATCCGAAACCCCTGGCAGGCGATACGAGCTGGTATGAAGCGCTGGCAAATCCAAAAGTCTGGATGAACGCCGCCGGTCAAATCTTCTTCAGCCTGTCCGTCGGGTTCGGCGTGATCATTAATTATGCAAGCTATCTCAAGCGCAAGGACGATGTGGTTCTATCCGGGCTTACGGCGTCGGCGACCAATGAGTTTTTCGAGGTTTGTCTCGGCGGATTGATCACCATTCCGGCGGCGTTTGTGTTCCTTGGTGCCGCCGGGGCATCACAGACGGGCACATTTTCGCTGGGCTTCCATACCCTGCCGATCGTATTTCAACACATGCCCGGTGGGCGGCTGTTCGGGTTTCTCTGGTTCTTTATGTTGTTCCTGGCGGCGATTACGAGTTCGCTTTCCATGCTGCAGCCCGCCATCGCTTTTCTCGAAGAAGCGCTGGGTATCGGCCGACGCGCCTCGGTCGCACTGCTGGGATTTGTGACCGGGCTGGGCTCGCTCTTCGTGATCTTTTTCAGCAAGGACCTGAAGTCCCTCATCTTCCTCGATGACACCATCGGGACGATCGCGATCGTCGTCCTCGCTGCCGTGCAAACGCTGCTCTTTGGTTGGGTTTTCGGAGTGAAGCGCGGGGTCCAGTTCGCGCACGAGGGCGCGGAGCTACGCCTGCCTCGGTTCTTCCCGTTTGTCATCCGATACGTTACGCCGGCGTATCTCCTGATCATGCTCGGCTTGTTTTTCTACAACGATTTCAAGAAATACGTCGATCAAATCCGTTCCGACAATGTTGTGGCGCTATCATTTGCCCTCGTCGTCGTTGTGACGGTGTTCCTGCTCGTGTTGATCAACATCGGCGGGCGGCGATGGAAGGCGGAGACCAAGGACACGGGTCGTTTACCGGCGGAGGCGCGATCATGACGACAGAGGGCTGGATTTTCATGATTGGCTCGCTGAGCTTCGTCGTCGGCTTGACCTGTTTTTGTTTCCATCGCGTCCTGGCCAAGCCCTCGGCCGCTAATCACATGCATTCCCCGGTCGATATCGATACGCAAGACACCCATACCTGACACCGACAACCCTGCAATCCCCATTTCGAGGCAGGGTATACGAAGTTGCGGACCCATTGCGCGTGGGCGGCAAGCAGCCCGGTTTCCTGTTTATAATGGCTGTGGCCGTCAGGCCTTAGATGCCGATGCAGCACGCAGGCCCGCTCGACTGCTACCGCCATGCCCAGCTTCACCTACACCGCCCGCAACGCCGAAGGCAAGACCGTCAGCGGTGTACTGACCGCCGATAACCAGCAGCAGGTCCTCCGCTCGCTGGACGAGCAGCTTCTGTTTCCGGTCGATGTCCGCGAGGGGGGCAAGGCGAGTCGGGGCGCCGGCGGGCGGAAGCGGAAGGTCAAGGGGGCGAAGGTCGCCGTTCTGTATTCGCAGTTCGCGGATTTGCTGCGGGCGGGCGTGCCCGCGCTGCGGTCGCTGGATGTGCTGCACAAGCAGACGTCGAACGCCGTGTTCAAGGAGATCCTGCGGGAGGTTCGCGAGGACCTGTCCAGCGGCCAGACGCTGGCGGACGCGATGTCCAAACATCCCAACGCCTTCAATCCGCTGCATGTATCGATGATCCGCGCGGGGGAGAAGGGCGGATTTCTGGAGGATGTGCTCGCCCGCATCGCCGTTTTCACCGAGCGGCAAAACGAACTGCGCAACAAGCTTCTCGGCGCGATGCTGTATCCCGCCCTGCTGATGGGCGTGGGGACGTGCATCATCATCTTCATTCTCGTGGTGATCGTGCCGAAGGTGCGTTCGTTTCTTCGCGGTGAACTGCCGCCGCTAACCAAGCTGGTTTTCGCTTTTTGCGATTTTCTCCAGGCGAACGGGACGGCCGTGGCGGGCGTATTGGCGGTTGTCGTGATTGCGACCATCGCGCTGATCCGCAGCGAGCGTGGGCGGATGGCGATGGACAAGTTCTCGCTGAAGGCGCCGATGATGGGCAAGATCATCACGCTGGTGGCGATCTGCCGGTTCTGCCGAATTCTGGGAACCCTTTTACACAACGGCGTGCCGATCCTTCAGGCGCTGAAGATCAGCCGCGACTCGGCGGGCAATCGGCTGCTGATGGAAGTGGTCGACGAGTCCATTGAGGGCGTGCGTAAAGGGACGTCCCTGGCCGCGCCGCTGGGCAGGAGCGGGCTGTTTCCGCTGGATATCGTGGACATGATCGCCGTCGGCGAGGAGAGTAATAACCTGGAGAATGTGCTCGTCACCATCGCCGATTCGTACGAGGCCCGGACGGGGCGGCAGATCGACCTGATGGTGCGGTTCCTGGAGCCAATTTTGCTGATCATCATGGCGGTGGTCGTGGCGGTCATCGCGATTGCGCTGCTGTTGCCGATCCTGACCATGAGCGCCGGGGCGACTTAACGCTTGTGGAGGGGATAGTGTCGGAGCGGAACGAACGACGATAGAATCCGTTGGATTTGATAGGAACGATACGTTTCAAGGAGCTGACGTTATGAAAAAGAACACGTACACACGAAGAGCGGCGGGGCGGCGGGGTTTCACCCTTCTGGAAATCCTCCTGGTCGTCGGATTGCTCGCCCTCCTGGCGGCGTTTGTCGTGCCGGCGCTGACCACGCAGAGCGACAAAGCCAAGGTCGATCTGGCGAAGGCGGCGATCGGTCCGAATGGTCCCTTGAGCCAGGCCATCAACCTGTTCAAGGTAAACACGGGAATGTACCCGGAGGAACTCAAGTACCTTCTGGAAAAGCCCAGCGACGACGACATCGCCAAGAAGTGGGCCGGTCCGTACATCGAGAACGAAAGCGGCCTGAAGGACCCGTGGGACAACGAGTACCAGTACAACGCCAATGGCCAACACAACGAAGGTAAGTACGATTTGTGGAGCAATGGTCCCGACAACCGCGAAGGCACCGAAGACGACGTAGTGAATTGGAAGACGGATCGATGACCGCGGGTAGGGCGGGTTCCACCCGCCGAAGTTTGCGCGCCGGTCAAACGGCGGGCAGAGCCCGCCCTGCGTTGCGCCGAGGCTTTACGCTCCTTGAAGTGCTGCTGGCGCTGTCGCTGTTCGTCCTGCTTGCGGCGATGGCGTGGCCGCTCATGCAGGGCCAACTTGTCGCGGCGGAGTTGCCTGAATCCGCCTCGCGGCTCCGTTCGCTCCTCTACATGACGCGATCGTCGGCGATGCTGGAACATCGGCGCCACCGCGTCCGATTCAGCCCCGGCGAACAGCAACCTGTTATCGAGGTCGAGCCCGATCCCATCATCGAGCCGGGCCTGTGGGTGCCCGCTTATTACGATTGGGCCGAGGAACCCGCGCTACTGGCGGATATCGAGGTGCATCGCGTCCTGCCGGGTCGGCCCGCCTACATGCGCCCGGTTTCCGTCTCGGAAGAGGGGGTGGTCGATCCGCTCGAGGCCGAGCCCGTCGCTGAAGAAGAGACCTCCGCTGTCGAATCTACGTCCGCGAAGTTGCAGGCGGCCCGCTCCGATGGCATGGGCGGCCAGGAGATCGAGATCGACGAGCTTCGGCCGATCATCCTCTTCGAGGCCGACGGCTCGGCGGAATGGGCCACCCTTGTTCTCTCTCGAATCGCGCCTACGGAGGAGTTGCCCGAGGAAGAGCCGCAGTCCTGGGTGGTCCTTGACGGCCGTACGGGCTTGGCGACGATTCGCGACGCCGTCACCCAGAAGCAACTGAACGACCCCACCTTTTATGTCCAGCGGGAGAAGCTCGAAATCCCGGATGTGACCGCACCGGAAGACATGACGCTGACCATCCCCGCGGATGGGACCGGCCAGAAGGGGGCCGACGATTCATCGCAGGCTGCGGTCGATCCGTCATCGGGACAACAGGAGATTGGCAACCTCCCACCCATCGATCCGACGGCGCTCCAGCAAGGCCAACCTCCGCAGGACGCCGCCGCCGACCCCAACGCCCCTCAATCCGCTGACGACGCCCTGGCCCAGCTTGAGAAGGAACTGGCCGATTCCAACCTCTCGGACGAGGAAAAAGAGGAGATTCGCCGTGCCTTTCAGGAAGCCCAACCCAAACAGAGCGACACGGACGGCAAGTCGCCGTCATAGCTAAACACTCAGACTATCTGTAACTAACTGTCCAATAAAACGTTAGGGCAGCATCTCCGTCGAAAAGAGCGATTCTTTACTTTGCGGCGCAGGCGCTTTTTGTCGGTAAAAGAAGCGGGGCCCGCCAGGCAGAGATAACTGAGTACGTCCCTCTCAGGACGGCAGGATGACATTGATGCGCGGAAGAAGTTTGGCACGTCGGCGTGCCCCGGTGAGGGGAGCGCGTTCGGTTGCGCGCCGCGGGGCGGCCTTGTTCGAGGTCGTCATCGCCCTTTCGCTCCTGCTGGTCGCCATGTCCGCGATCGGCGTCGCCTTCCGCAACGGGCTGTTTCACGTCGAGCATGCCGAGCGGATGAACCAGGCGACGCTTATGACCGACCGGCTGCTGACGGCGCTGGACCTGGGCCTTATCGCGCCGAGCGAGAAAGAAACCACGGGCTTCTTCGAGAATGAGACGATCAGGGGGATGGCATGGCAGATGGAGGCGCAGCCGATCGAGGCGATCTCCGGGCTGTTTCACATCCGCGTTTCGATCTACATGGGCGATCCCGAGGGAGCGGATAACGAGAAGCAGCATCTGCTGACGACATATGTCCTTCGCGCCGAGCCGCGCAACATCAACCTTGAGACGGACTTCGGCATCCCGGAAGAACAACTGACGATGCTGACCGACGCGATCCCCGGCGGCGCGGCGGTGCTCGATCCGGCGAACTTCAACCCGCGCGATGTCGCCGGTCTTCCCCTGGACACCTTGCGCGAGATGCTCCCGATGATCCTCCAGACGCTGGGCATCACGCTCAATCCCGGGCAGATGGAGGATGTCATGCAGGCATTGCAGCGCGGCGATATGCGCGAGATTCAGAACCTCGCGAATCAGGCCGGCATCGATCCCGCGCAGGGCAACCCGCTGGCGCCGAAAGATCAAAAACCCCTCTTGCCGCCGCCCGGCGGCGGGAGGCAGCGATGACACCGCGCGCTGCGAGTCGCCGAACCGCACTGACGCTCATCGAGGTCATCCTCTCGCTGGGCCTGATTACGCTTATCGCCACAATCATGTTCACGTTCTACGACATCTCACTGCGCACTCGCGATCTCGGCATGCGACGGATGTTGGATAGCAACCTCGCCCGCGTCGTCGCCTTGAAGATCGCGGATGAGATTCGTTCGGCGAACGGGTTTCTCGGCCAGACGCCCGGCGTCAGCGGCAAGGACCGGATGATCACGCTGCAGACGGTCGTCCTGCCGGACAAGTCGCTGTTCATCGACCGAAAGATACAGGACGTCTTGCCGCCGGCGGAGAGCGACATCCGGCAGGTGCAATACTACCTCGCCTACGACTACGACCAGACCTACGAATATCCGGACGGGACCGTCGGGCCGGCGCCGATGGGCCTCGTACGGCGGGAAATCAAGACACTGAATCAGGCGATTATCCGCGAGGACCAGCAGGAGTCCGTGGATCTGGATTTGTACGCGGCGGAGATGAAATACCTGCGCTTCCGCTACTTCGATGGTGTCGAGTGGATCGACAAGTGGGACGTCGGCGACGTCGGCGGCGGGATGGGCAATTCGCTGCCGCAGGCCATCGAGGTGACGGTCGGCTACGACGCGCTGCCGCCGAAGCTGGAGGAGGAGGAACTGGATCTGCAGAACGAAGACATACTGCCGTCGCTGCCGGAGCCGTATTCGACGCAGACTTGCACGATCCAGGTCAAGCTGACGCAGGCGGATACGTTTTTCGGATCTCGTTTGATGCGGGCCCAACAGGAGAAGCCCTCGGATGAGGAAGCCGCGGCGGGAGGGGGCGCGAAATGATCCGCAGGCAAACACGAGAATTGCGACGCGGGCTGATTCTCCTCGTCGTCCTCATCATCGTCGTTTTGCTTTCACTTTTGGCGGCGGGCTACACGTTCATGGTCCGCGCCAACCTGAACGCCGCCGTCGCCTATCACCAGCAATTCCAGGCGCGCGTGGCCGCCGAGAGCGGCGTGCAGGCCGCCATTACCATGCTCCGCGACGGTCGGAACAATCCCGGCCTGTGGTACGACAATCCGGATGTGTTTAAGGCGATTGTTGTCGCCGGCGCGCCCGACAAAGTGGAACCGATCAATAAGGACACGACCGACCGGTACGACCCCAACGCCCCGCAGGCGTGGCGCTACAAGGTCGTCGCGCCGAATTACGACGATCCCACGACGGTACGATACGGGATTACCGACGAATGCGCGAAGCTCGATCTCAACCGGGCGACTGAAGCGCAGTTTCGCCGTCTCTTCGAGATGGTCATACCACAGGAGACGACAGACCTGGTCGACGTCAACGTCCTCGTGGACTCGCTGCTCGACTGGCGCGACGGCGGCGCGGCGCCGCGTCCCAACGGCGCCAAGGACGACTACTACAACACGCTCGATCCGCCCTACCGATGCAAGGGTGCGCGGTTCTCGACCATTGAGGAGCTGCTCCTCGTGCGCGGCTTCACGGCCTGGGTCGTCTTTGGCGAGGACTACAACCGCAACGGCCTGCTCGATCCCAATGAGGACGACGCCGACGCGTCGTTCCCGCCGGATAACGCCGATGGCGCACTTTTTGCCGGTGTCTCCCCCTATTTCACCCTTTGGTCGCGGGAGAGGAACGTCTCCAGCAACAATCGCGCAAGAATCAACCTGAACATGAAGGACGCGCAAAAATTGCAGGAGGCGATGGCGGAGGTGATCCCCTCCCAGATTGCCAGTTATGTCATGGAGATTCGAGGGGGCGGAGGGGCCTTTAACAGTGTTATGAATCTGCTTCCCGCGCCGCCGCCACCGGAAGAGGAAGAAGAAGAGGACCCTACGACGCAGCCGGCGACCAGCCAACCCGCGCAGGAGGATCCCAGTACCACGCAGCCGACCAGCCAGCCGGACAAGGGAATGGACGCGGGAACAGAACAACCTTCGACCGATCTAGATCAGGCGCGCGGCGCGTCCGAGAAAAAGCCGAAGGCCAAGCGGCCGGTCTACCAGAACCTGACGGCGACGATTCCGCCGGGGACGTACGAAGACCTGCCGCTGATCCTCGATCGGCTCACGGTCCAGCCGACTCCGATGTTCGCGGGTCGGATCAATGTCAGCACGGCCCCGCGGCCGGTGCTGGCGATGATCGAGGCCCTGACGGATGAGGAGCTGGATGCGATTGTCGCGGCGCGGCGCGAGCTAACGCCCGAGGAGCGGGCGACACCGGCCTGGTTGCTGACGCGGAGCGTCATTGATGAAAACCGATTCCGTCAAATCCTGGACAAGCTGGCGATGGGCTCGGCGGTGTTTCGCGTCGAGTCGGTCGGCTACGCGGATCACGTCGGCGTGGTGGAGCGGATCAACGTCGTCCTGGAGATGCGCGGTCCGGTTCCGCAGGTGCTGTACCAGCGCAACCTTGGAAGCCTCGGCGTGGCCTACCAGCCGCACGGTGAGGAGTTTCGCGGTGTGCGCGAAGGGACCCCATAGAGGGAGCAGGGGATGAGGTTCGGAAGCAAGCAATTCCTGGCGATCGAATGGAACCGCAGGGACCTGCGCATGGTGGCGCTCGCTCCCAAGGGGACCGGCGTGGAGCTGGTCAAGGCCGTGTCCGTTCCGATTCCCGCGGAGGTCCGCGTGGAGGATGCGGCCGCGCTGGGCGCGTTCATCCGCGCGGCGCTGCGCAGCGCCGATCTCGGCGCGCGGCGGGCGCTGCTCTCCATCCCCCGCGATCAGGTCGTGCTCAACACGCTCAATCTTCCGCCGACGCCGCCCGAGGAGCTTGCCGCCATCGTCCAGTTTCAGGTGGTCAAGGAGCTGCCGTTTCCGGCGGAACTGGCGACGCTCGACTTCGCCGTCTGCGGCGAGTTCGATCCGAAGCTGCCCAGCAATGTTCTCGTCGCGGCGGTTCGCAACGAGGATCTCGATTTCTATCGCCAGGTCGCGGCGGCGGCGGACCTCTCCGTCGAGCTGATCGGGCTGCGCCCCTATTCCAACCTGCTGGCCATGGGCGCGCTGTGGCCGGATCTTTCCGACAAGACCATTCTGCTCGTCGACGTCGGGCCGAATCTGACGGAGATCGACATTATCAAGGGCGGGGTTCTCGCCTTCTCGCGCGCTGCGTCGGTCGCGCTCGCCAATGACGAGGGACCGGTTGGCACGGCCCTGACCGACAGTCGTATTGCCGCGGTGCCGCTCTCCGATCGCGAGCCCGACGAGCGGACCCAGCGGGCCGTCTCCGACTTAATGGTGGACATCATCCGCTCGTTCGAGGCGTACCGGGCGACGGATCCCGCGATCAGCGTCGATCAGATCGTGGTCTGCGGATCATCGGGCCTGGAGGCGCAATTGGCGCAGGCGCTGGCGGCGCGGTTCGCCGCGCGGGCGGAGCTGTACTCGCCGCACCTGGCGCTGGGCCTGCCGCCGCAACGCGCCCGCGAACTGCGCGGCTTTTCCGCGACGATCGGCTTGGCTTTGGGGCATGCCGATAGGGGACCGGGTCATTTCGATTTCTTGAGTCCCAAGAAGCCGGTCAGCAAGCGGGCATTGCGGATGAAGAAAGTGCCCGTCGCCGTGGCCACGGCGGTGTTGTTCATCGCCTCCGGCATTGTCTTTCACTACAAGTACGTCGCGCCTCAGGACGCCCTCGTTGCGCAACTCCGCGAGGAAGTGAACAAGAAAAAGAAAACGGAACGGGTGATCAACGATTTCCGAGTGCAGGTTGAGGCGCTCGAGGCGTGGGTGGATTCGCAGCAGACCTGGCCGGAGGTTCTGGTCGCGCTGACGGAAGTCTTCCCGCCGGAAAAGGAGGCCTATGTTACGCGGATCGACCTCGATACGCGGCCCGTCCCGAAGTCCAAGACGCACGCCCGCGCCAGCACCGTCAAGTTGAAGTTCCGCACCGCCTCGCTCGGCACGGTCAACCGCCTCAACGATCGGTTGCAGGAGGCCGGGTTCCAGAACGTCAAGCCGGGCAAGGAGACGCCTTCGCCGGGTCCGGATGGATATTCGTATGAGACCGAGATAGATGCCGATGTGCCGCCGCGCTCGGAGCTGCATGCGCGTGAAGCCGAGAAGATCGAGGCGCCGCCGGCGGAGAACAAATCGGAGGACGCTGCAAGCGTCGCACCAGCTTCGACGGATTCGGCAAAGGCCCCGGCGACGACGCAACCGGGCGCCGCGCCGGCCTCGGGGGGGACCCGACCATGATGAACCCCCGCGAAAGAACGCTCGCGATTGTCGTCGGCGGCATCGTCGGCCTGGGCGCCGTCTATCAGGGCATGAACCTGCTCTTCCTGAAGCCCGCGGACGAGGCGAAGAAAGCCATCGCCGACCTGGAGGGCCAGAACCAATACCTCGATACCGTCATCCGTTCCCGACGCAACCTCGCCGATCGCTGGAACTCTGCGGTCAGCCGCACGCTGGCGTTCGATCGGCCCGAGGCGTCCAACAAGATTGCCCAGGCGCTCAAGGACGGGGCCAAGCGGCATGGATTCGAGAACCCCGGCTTCTTCCCCAATTCGGTCGGCTCGAAGATCGGCGCGAAGACGGGGATCACGACGGTCTCGTACCGGATCACCGCGGAAGGGCCGTTCAAGAACGCGATGGACTTCCTGACGGATATCTATCGCAGCCCTTACTTGTGCGACATTTCGCGCCTGTCGATTACGCCGCTTCTCCAGCGCAACCGGCCGCGCGGCGAGGTGAAGATTGAGTTCTTCGTCGAGTCGCCGCTCATGCCCAAGGTCGATCCCAAGAAAGTCCCCGAGCTGGTCAACACGGCGTCGCTGCCGGGGGAGGGCGCGGACAAGCAGGGTCCCTCGCGCGACGACATCCCACTGGATGAAGAGCTGGCCCTCCTCGGCCGGCGCAACATTTTCCGCCCGTTCGTTCCTCCGCCGAGCAATGTGGTCATCGTCGACAATCAGGATTGGAAGATGGTTGTGGTCCGCGCGAAGTTCTTCTGGGAGGGCGAGGTCATTCGGCAGACGGTCGACGGCAACCAGGTAGAGGAAGTGGTCAAGACCGTGCAAAGCAAGAGCAATGGGGAAATCCGCGGGCTGGGCGACGCGGTGGAGATTCAAGGCACCTATATCGGCGGCAAGACGTTTGGCCCGCAGCGATTTGATTTCGTGACGAAGAAGGATTGGACCTATGCCGTAGCGCAGGTTAACGAGCCGCCGCCGCCGACAGTCGTCCGACTGGCCGCCGACAACAAGCACGCCGAGCCCGTCGATCTCGAAGTTTCGGTGACGCTGCCGGATGGTCAGACGAAGATCAAGCCTACGATTCGCTTGCGCGGAGCGACGGCGCAGGACATTGACGACTTCGAGGTCAAATCCCTGACCGTCACGGCGACCTATGCATCCGGCCGGAAGGCGCCCCCGGCCACCTATACTCCCTCAAAGGAAAAGCAGACCTATGTCGTCCCCGTCGAGCCGGTCGAGATACCGCCGGAAGTCGCCGTCGACCCCAGCGATCAGCCCCCCGACCCCAGTCTGACCGTGACGGGGCTGGTCACCTATCGCGGCAAACAGGAATTGATCGCGAGCGCCGGGCCGGCGGATCGGCGGATCATCTCGGCGGGCGAAGCGGCGGTTGTGGACGGGGGTATGCTCCTGGGCGTTCATCCCCTGGGCGGCGTCGTCAAGATGCCCAGCGGGAACTACTACATCTATCCCCTGGGGCGGCCCTTCACCCAGCGCGTGAAACTGGAAGCCAAGTCGGACGAGGAACTGCCCGCGGCGATCGACGCGTGGTCACGTCCGGATAGCGGGGAGTCGGAAACGGAGCCGGAGGCGGAATCGGCCGCAATCGAGGCGGTCGCCGGCGAGTAGAAAGAGCGGCATTGTGGAAGAGACTCTCGGGAACGGTGCGGAGGCACGATCCATGGTATTAATAAGAAGTAAGCCCTCGCAGACGATTATTCGCGGCGCCGTCGCCGCGGGAATCCTCACGTTCTGCCTGTCCGGCGGCGGTCTGGCGCAGCCGAACCCGCCGCCGACCACCCAGCCGACTACCCGGCCCGCCAAGGGCCCCGCCACGCAGCCTCTGCGCACCACACCCGCCCGCGCGGAAGAACTGAAGGCGCTCCGCGAAAAGGCGCTGAAATCGATCAAGGGCCCCGGCGGTGGATATCCGACGACTCAACCCGTGCCCTCCCCGGCCCAGTCGCGACAGACCCCCACCAGGCCACCAACTCCCAAGCCTGCTGCCCCCGTCGTCAAGACACCTCCGAAGACTGCGTCGCCCGTGACGCCACCCCAATCGCCGGGGCGTCCTCCGCAGCCGGGCGTTCGTCAGCCGGGAAAACCGACGGCATTTCCGGGCAGTCCCAAGCAAGGCGCAGTTCCGCCCGTCGAGGAAGTCCCGCCGACGACCGCCCCGGCCGGGATCGAAAACACGCAGACGACGATGACGTTCACGATCGAGCCGATTGACCCTGAGGCGCGGACCTATCGCTTCAGTTTTTCCAACACACCATGGACGGATGTTTTAGAGGCATTCTCACGGATGAGCGGGCTGCCGTTTCTTAACCAGCCCGATCCGCCGATCGCCGAGACGCTGACTTTCATCAGTCCGAAGGATTTCACCTACAAGGAGGCGCTGGATCAAATCAACAAGCTGCTCTACGAGCGCCCGCTCAACAAGTACATCGTGCAGCGCGAGGACGACTTCCTGACGATCGATCGCCTGCCGGACGCGATGCGGAAGATCCCGCCGAGCAAAATGTTCGCCTCCTTCGAGGAGATGGAGAAGGCCAATCTCGGCCAGTACGACGTGGCCCTGGTCAATATGGAAGTGCCCGAGGGCTGGTCGCCCTTCGAGCTCATCTCCAAATTCCGCATCTACGCCACCGACACCTACGGGACGCAGGTCAACGGCGACAAGATCGAACTGACCGGCCTGGCGCAGGAGCATCGCCGATTTCGTGAAGTAATCGAGCGCCAGAAAGGGATGACGCAGCCGGAAAAGGAAGATCCGCGCACCACGATCACGGTCGACCTCAAGGTGTCGAGAGTCGCCGACATCCAGCAAATCCTTAGGCAGATCTACCCGGCACAGGCAGCGGCCGCGCCGGGCCGCGGCCCCGGCGTCGATCCGATCATGGACAACGCCAGGCGGATCGACCTCATCCCCGACATCAAGAACAACCGGCTGATGGTCAAGGCGATGCCGGCGATGTTGAGCGAGATCCTCGAAACAATCGCCAAGCTCGACACCGGCGCGCCGGCGAGCTTGCCGGAGATGAAGGTCATCAAGCTGGAGTATGCAGACGCGAATCAACTAACCGCGACGCTCAAGCAGATGTTCATGAAAGAGATGCAGTTGCTCGTGAGGCCCGACGGCCCTTACGTGTCGCCGGAGGAAAAGTCCGACCTCGAACGCGATATCTTCCCCGATCCCGCCAACAACTCCGTCATCATCGTGGGCGGCAAGACCGGCGTCGCCAAGGCCGAGGAACTGATCAAGCAATGGGACACGCCGGCGGAGAATCAGGTCACCGAAGTCATTGAATTGGCGCATGCCGATGCCTCGGCGATCTCCCAGACGCTCTCGACCATCTTCCCGCCAACCGGCAAGGGCGGCGTGGCGGATCGCATCACGCCGCGGACGAGCACGTCGATCCTGGTGACCTGCTCTCGGCAGAATTTCGAAAAAATCCGCACGCTCGTGGAGAAGCTCGACGTGCCCGACGGCGACGAGGAAGGCGAGCATGTCGTTCAGCCCAAGGCCGTCCAGCCCAGTACCCTCGCGCAAATCCTCCAGCAGGCGCTCAGCGGAGCGATAGCGCCGCGCGGGCCCTCCCCCGCACAGCGCGGCGCACAACCGGGCGTCCCCGGCGGCACCGGGCCGCGGTTTATCCCCGACGACGGCACGGGTTTCCTCTTCGTCTATTGCAGTAATAAGGACTGGGAGAAGGCCGAGCGGCTGATCAAGACGATCGACGCGCAGGCGGTCGTCGTCGAGCCGAGGCTCCGCAACTTCCCGCTCCAGCACGCCAGCGCGAACGATGTCGCCGCGATGCTGCGGCAGATGTTCACCGCCACGCCCGGCGTCGGTAAGGGAGCCGGCCCCGGCGGACCGCAGCAACTCTTCTTCGCCGACACTTACAACAACGCCGTGCAAGTTTATGCGTCGGACGAGTTCCTGGACAAGGTCGCGCCGTTCATCGAGCAGCTCGACATTGAAAGCACCGGCGTATTGACGGTCATCAAGCTCGTCCACGCCAAGGCCGAGGCCCTGGCGCCGGTCCTGGCCCAGACATTTCCCGGTTCGACGGGCACGCCGGTTCGCGCGGTCACACCGCAGGGCGGCCAGGCCCCGCCCGTTTCGCCGGTTTCGGCGAGCGGCAGTGGCGTGCGGATCATCGCCGAGCCGATTACGAACTCGCTCCTGGTGACCGCCCCGGCGAAGGAGCTGGCGCAGATCAAGGACCTCGTCGCGTCGATGGAGGCGGCGGCGGAGACTCAGGTCAACACGCGCGTCATACTCACCTGCAAACATCGCCCGGCAACGGAACTGGCCGAGACGCTGCGGAGCCTGGCCGGCGCGCCGACCAAACCCATGGGCAAGCTCGTCGCGGGGTCCGGCGCGGTCGGCACACCCACCGGCGGCGAGGCGCTGAACATCGTCCCCGCGGGCACTCAACTCATCCTCGACGGACCGCAGGACCAGGTCGCCAAGTCGCTCCAGCTCTTCGACCAGCTCGATGTGCCGTACGAGCAGGCGATCTATCGCAAGTACGCCGTGCAGGACGCGGAGGAGGATGAGAAGAAGCTGCGGGCGATGCTGGCCATGAAACCCGCGCCCAAAACCGAGGGTGGCAAGCCGGGCGAAGGGGCGCCGGCTCAGCGCATCGCCGCGCCCGAGGCGATCCAGATTTTCGCGGATACGTATGAGAACACGCTGCTCATCGGGGCAAAATCTGAATCCGACCTAACCGTTATTGAGGGTTTGCTCGAACTAATTGTCGCGGATGCTCGACCGATCAAGGGCGTGATACCAGGCGGAAGTGGGGACTTTTTCGTCATTCAGCTCAAGCACAAAGAGGCCTTCGATATCTCCTTCTCTGTCGAGGATCTTCTGAATCCCGATCGCAAATCCGGCGGCATCTCGCTGGAGGAAGGGCCCACGAAGAAATCGCTGCTTGTGCTGAATTGCAAGCCCGGCCAGCGGGCCAAGGTGGAAGAAATCGTCGCCATGTTCGACGTGCCCGACACCACGCGTCGCCCGGGCTTCCGCACCATCGACTCGGACAAGATGCCGCCGGAGCTCTTGGTCAAGATCCTCCAGAGGAACTATGACAAGCCCCTCAATGTCCTGGACATGGGCAGCGCTTCCGGTCGCGTGCAGGTCATCGACATCCACGCCGGTGAGGAAGAAGAACCGCCGGCGAAGCAGGAGGAGAAGCCCGGCGCTTCGGCGAATCCGTGTGTACTTCCGGCCTCGCTCCTGCAATCGCTCGCGGCCGTGTCGCTCGGAGAGTTCGACGCTGAGAAATGTGACGAGGCGCTGGAGCCGGCCGTCTGTCCGATCTGCCATCAGAGCCCCTGCGTCCTGCCCGCCGAACTATTGAAATCCCTCGATGCCGTCGCCATCGGTCAGGCGGATAACGGTCAGGGGTTGGCGAACGCGCCGACGACCCAACCCGCGGCCGTTCACAATCATCCGATGGCGGGCGAGGAACCTGCCGCGCGGCCTGATATCGTACGCAAGGCGACCGGCGACGAGAGCATCCCGACGGTCTTTGTCGATCCCGATACCGGCAAGCTGGTCCTCACCGGACCCGAGGACATCCTCGACACGCTGGAAGATATCCTCGATGAGATCTCCTACGGCGAGCAGCCCGTCGTCTTCCGCAAGTTTCCGCTCAAGTACGCGGATGTCGTCACCGCCGGACAGCTTCTTGAGACCATCTTCAATCAAGGCCAGGCCGTCGCCGGCGCCAAAAAGGGCGGCAAGGCCCTGCCGATGATCCCCGCGCCGGCGCCCGCGCCGGCGCCGCAGGCCGCCGGTCAGCCCGGCCAGCCGCAAAAGCCCGGCCAACCCGGACAGCCCCAGCCTCAGCAAATGGTTCAACAGGCTGCCCCCGCGCGGATCAAGGTCATCCCCGATCCGCGGACCAGCAGCCTCTTCGTCGCCGCGGCGCTCTCGGATATCCCGCTCGTCGTCGACGTGCTCAAGCAGATCGACGCCAAGACCGATGCGCGGACGGCCAACATCAAGCGGTTCAAGCTCAAGAACCTCGACGCCACGCAGGTTGTGGAGAACCTCCGCGAAGTGCTCAACGTCCAGACCGGCGGGCGCGGTCGGCGTGGCGGCCCCGGACAACCCGGCCAGCCCGGCCAGCCGGGTCAGCCGCAGGGTCAGGGCGACCAGGGACAGCAGCAACAGATCATCCAACTTCAGGGCCAACAGGGTCAGCCGGGACAGGGAGTGGCGATTTCCCCGTCGGACAATATCAGTCTGACCGCCGATCCGCAGACCAACTCCATCATCGCCAAGGCGCCGACGGACCAGCTCGAATTGATCGAGAGCTTGATCAAGGAACTGGACGACGACGACAACACGACACAGGCCGTGTTGCGCCGTGTTCAATTGGCTAAGGCCCGCGCTTCGGAAATTGCCGCAATCGTCAAGGAAGTGACCGCCAAGATGGCCGATACCGGCGGCGGCGGTCCCGGTCAGCGCGGCGGCCGGGCCAATCCGGGTATCTCGGTCAACGCCGACACGCGGACGAACAGCGTGATCCTCGCTGGACAGTCCAAGGACGTGGACAAGGCGGAGCAGATCATCAAAGACATGGATGTTGATGCCCCGGGCGGCTCGATCAAGCAATTCGCCGTCAAGGGCGATCCGAACACGATTTCCAACGCGCTCAAGGCCCTGTTCATCACCGGTCAGCAGACCGACGTGGTGATTGCCGCCGACGCGTCGACCGGGACGGTCCTGGTGAAGGCCCCGGCCCCGCAGATGGCGGAGATTGAGGCGCAGATCAAAGAAATGGAAGAGAAAGTCGCATCGAGCGCGGACATCCGCACGATCAAGCTGATGATCGCCAACGCGGAGGTCGTCGCTGAGAAAATGCAGTCCATCTTCGCCGACGCCCGCAACAAGAGCGGCGGCAAGGCCAACATCAGCATCAAGGGCAACAAGCCCAACAGCACGCTGTACGTCAGCGGGGCGGACGACGAGACTTTCAAGACGATCGAATCGATCGCCAAGGACATGGACAAGGCCCCGATCGATTTCATGGTCAGGAGCTTCCCGCTCAAGTACGCCTCGGCGGTGGACGTGAATACGAAGCTGACCGAGATGATGGTCAAGGCAGCGACGACGGACGTTCTGAAGGGGGCCAAGCTCGATCTCGTCGGCGTCGTGCCGGACGTGCGGACCAATTCGCTCGTGGTGACCGGCGGGCCGATCACCTTCGCCTTCGTCGGGAGCATCCTTGAGCAGATCGATAAGCCCTCCGAAGAGACGGCGCGGTTCGCCAAGACCTATTCGCTGCCCGTGTCGGTCGATGCCGGTCAGGTGGCGGGGAACATCGGTGCCCTTTTCGCCTCAGCGTCCGCGCAGGCGATGGGCCAGGAGCCGCCGGCCGTGACCGCGAACCCCGGCGCGAACGTGCTCATCGTCAGCGCCAACAAACGCCAGCACGAGCAGATCGAAATGGAAGTCATCGCCCCGCTCGTCGCGACCGCCGACACCGGCATCCCCCAGACGGAGTTCATCGAACTCAAGCACGGTCGGGCGGACGAAGTGGCCCGGGCGCTCATGGAATCGCTCCGTGCGACGACTTTCCCCAACGCGAAAGGCCAATACGCCGTCAACATCACGCCGGAACCGGCATCAAACAAGATCATTGTGACGGCGACGCCGGAGAAGATTGAGGAAGTGAGGAAGCAGGTCGCCTTGCTGGATACGACCGGCGAAGGCGTGCGCAAGGAGCACACGATCGCCCTGGAGAACACCAGCCCGTCGGACGTAGCCCGCAGCCTTCAGGCCGTGTTCAACGCGAGCGTGGCGGGCAAGCCCGGTCGCACGGCGCCAACGATCCAGGAAGTCGCCGGCTCGAAGCGAGTCGTCGTCCTGGCGACGGAAGCAGAACTGGAGCAGATCAAAAGCCTCGTGCAGCAGATCGATGTTGAGGGGACCAAGGGCCGCATGGTCCACACCGTGACGATGCCGGAACTGATCCCCGCCAAGACGGTCGCCGAGACGATCAAGCAGCTATTCGGTTCGAACAAGGAAGACAGTGTCAAGGCCGAGTACCACGAACCGACGAATACCGTCCTAGTCATGGCGACGGAAGCGGAATTCGAGCGGATCAATGAACAGGTGATCAAACAGGTGTCAAAAACGGATCCAGTCGGCGCATTGAGCATCTACAAAATTCCACTCAAGCACGCTGTCGCCGATGAAGTGGCCAAGACGCTTCAGGACTTTTTTGACAAGAAATCGGGCATCTCGCGCGGCGGCAATAACAACTTGCCGCCGTGGATGCGCGGTCCCGAGCCCGCCGCCAAGCAGCTTGAGAACCAGGTTTCTATCACCGCCGAGGCGTCCAGCAATATGCTTCTGGTCTATTGCACCTTGGCGACCAAGAAGCTGATCGACAGCATCATCGAGGATATTGACGCCGATCCGTCGACGAAAAATGTCATGGAAATGGTGGCGCTGAAGTATATGAGCGCCGAGGACATGCTCGGCATCCTTACCGAGTACTTGAAGGTTTCCAAGCGTTCCCCCGGCGACGAAAACAAGCGGATGATCCCGTGGTGGATGGATGCGCGGGAGGAAGAGAAGGATGAGAAGGTTGTCCTGGCCGGCGACATGCGGCTCCGCGCCGTCGAGGCGCTCAACGCCATCATCGTCGTCGGCAAGCCCGATGGCGTGGCAGACGCGGTCAAGAAGATCAAGGAACTAGACGTGGAGAACCCGGAAACGGGCGGCACCCCGCAGCGGATCGTCCTCGCGCATGTCAGCGCGTCCGAGATAGCCGACACGCTCACCAAGGTCTTCAACGATCCCAACGTGGCGAAGACTAAGGGCCCCAAATACGTGCCACCGAACATTGTCGCGCAGGATACGACCAACAGCCTCATCATTACGGCCAAGGCCAACGAGTTTAATCTGATCAAGAAGATGGCGGAGAGCCTCGACAGCGAGTCGAGCAACGAAGAAGGCGGCGGTGTGCGACTGATGCAGGTGGCGACGGGGCAGAACGTCGAGGACCTGGCGATTCTACTGGAGAAGTCGATCAACGACAGCGAGAAGAACCGGCAGGGCGTGAATAAGGACTACAAGCCGCGGCTGGTCAGCATCGGCGCCGACCCGCGGGCCAACGCGCTGCTCGTCTCCGGCACGAAGTCGCAGTACGACCAAGTGCAGGCGCTGGTCAATCGCATGGTGGCGATGGGCCCGGCGGGCGGGATGAGCCGCCGCGTCATCAAGCTCCAGGGCCAGCTTACCCCCGCGCAGGCCAAGCAGATCATTGAGCAGATGCAGAACAAGGGTAAGTCTGGTCCCCGGTCCGACGCGGAGTGGACACGGCACCGCCGCCCGGCCCGCAAGCTGGCGTTCGCGGTTTCCCTCCCTGCGTTCATGATGCAGGCGACACTCTGCACGGCAATTGCCCAGACCCCGCCCCCTACGACGCGACCGGTCATCTCCTCCATCCGCCCACGGACGCCTACCACCCAACCGGCGGGAAAATCGCCGGAGGAGCAGATCAAGGAATTGGCGACGCAGCCGGCGGACTTGTCGCGGATGACCGAGTCGGCGCGGCAGGCATTCGCGCAAAAGCTCTCCGGTGCGCCGGTGACGGTCGCCGAAGGCGGCGAGGACGTGCTGGTTCTCGAGGGAACGGAAGAAGACTTGGAGGTGATCGAGTCTATCCTGCAGATGCTGGACGCCGCGATCCCTGCCAAGGAGATCGAATACGTGCCCCTCGAGAACGCCAGCGCCAAGGACCTGGCCAAGACGCTGACCGACGTCTTCCAAAAGATCGAGCAGCGCGGCCAGCGCCAGGCCAAGCCCGAGGACAAGGTCGACATCATTGCCGACCCGCGGACGAACGGACTCTACATTGCCGCGACGAAAGAAAAGATGGCCCAGGCGCTGGCGCTCATTCGCCGCAATGAAGAGGCCGGGGGGAGCCTCGAAAAGAACGTCAAGACCTACGTCCTCAAGAATCGCCGCGTTATGGAAGGCGGCGAGGTCCTGAAGAAGATGGTCGCCTCCTACCTCTCCCAGAAGGGCCTCGATCCCAAACAGATCAGCATCGAACTCGATCCGCAGACTAACTCCGTGCTCGTCACTGCCGGCGAAAACGACCTGCAGTTCGTGGACAAAGTCATCGCCGGACTCGACGCGGAACTTCCGCCGACCGAAGAGGGTAAGCAGCAGCCGATCGGGGAGTCCGACGTCATGGTCGTCCCGCTCAAGATCGCCCAGGCCGACACGCTCGGCACGCTGCTCAACGAGCTGCTTCAAAAGGCCGCGACCGGCGACACGCCGATGAAGGACTTCATCCGCCGCTTCCGCCTGCTCGACGACAAGGGCGATCCGATCGCGACGGTCAACCTCGACCGGCCGATCTACATCGTCGGCGACAAGGAGAGCAACTCGCTGATCATCGCCAGTACGAGGGCGAACTGCCTCATCATGAAGCAGGTGGCGATGGCCTTCGACAAGGAGCCCGAGCGGGCCGAGGTGCAGTACAAAGTCTTCACGCTTAAGTATGCCGACGCGACGGAGGTCGCCGAGGCTGTATCGAAGCTCGTAGCGGACGCGGAGGCCCTGACGCAGCGGCCGGGAAAGGGCGACAAGTCCGGCGTACCGGAGGGCGCGGCCGGATCGCTCGTCTATAAGGCGATTGTCACGTCCGACCCGCGAACGAATCAGGTCGTGCTCGTCGCGCGGCCGGACGCGCTGCCGATCCTCGGCGATCTGATCAACAAGATGGACATCCAGGGGCTGGATGTCATGCCGTTCGAGATCGTGAAGCTGGAATACGCCAGCCCGACGGGCTTGCAGGAGGCATTGACGCAACTGGTGGAGAAGCGGGCCGAGGCGTTGCCCAAGGGCAAGGGGCCGAACGCGGAGAAGGCCGAGAAGGTCGCCATCATCGGCGACATTCGCTCGCGCTCGCTGATCATCGCCGCCAAGCAGGCGCGGCGCGAGGAGCTGCGCGGACTGATCGCCAAGCTGGATGTGCCTTCGACGGCGCTCGTCGAGGATATCCGCACCATCACGCTCAAAAAGGCCAGCGCCGCTGACATGGCCGACAAGCTCAAGAAACTGTGGGAGGAGCGCAAGAGCCAGCAGGAGACCGGCAGCAAGGGCGGACTGACGTTCGAAATTCCGGCCATCGTGGCGGACGAACGGAGCAATTCGCTGGTCGTGGCGGCGAGCAAGGGCGACTTCGACGCGATCAAGTCCGTCGTCGAGAAGATCGAGGCCCTCGAACTCAACCCGATGAGCAACATTTACATCATCGGCCTCAAGTACAACTCGGCCAAGCAGCTCCAGGCCGCGATGAAGGCCCTCTTCGACAAGCGGGCGGAGATGCGAACCGTGGACGGCAAGAGCCGACCGGAGGACCAGGTCGAGATTCAGGTGGACGAGGTCAGCAATGCGCTGCTCATGGTCGGCTCGCGCGAAAACTACGAAGTCCTGCTCCAGAAGGTGAAGGAACTGGACGTCGAACTCGGCGTGCCGGGCGTCGTCGAGTTCTTCGTCGCCACCAACGTCGGGGCGCACCGCGTCAAGGACACGATCGATGAGATGTTTAAGGAGGGCGGCGTCTATAAGCCCGGCGGCGCGGCCGGCGGAGAGATCGGCAAGGCCCGTGAGAAAGTCACGGTCACCGTCGATGACCGCTCGAACATCCTCATGGTCTCGGCCAGCCCCGAGAACATGGAGGTGATCCGCGAGATCTTCACGCGGATGAACAGCGTCGCCACGCCGTGGGACGTGGCCATTACCAAGATGGTCATCGTCGAGCACGGCGATTCGGTGAAGATTGCCGCACAGGTCAAGCAGCATTTTGAAGAACTGGACAAGGTCCGGGAGACCGGCAAGGAAGGCGGCAAGTCCGGCTTTGGCATCACCATCTTCGCCGACGAGCGGAGCAACCGTCTCGTGATCGGCGGAACGAAGGATGGCATCGACGCCGCCGTGGAACTCGTCAAAAAGATGGACGTCCCCCCCGGCACGCCGGGGCAGGTGATGGAGGTCTATAAGCTGACCGAGGCGCCGGCCGCCAAGATCGCCGAGATCGTCGACAAGGTCTTCAAGGAGCGCAACAAGCCGCGCGGCGGCGACACGGGGACGAAGGTAGAGAACATCCCGGTCACCATCGAGGCGGAACTCTCGACCAACAGCCTGCTCATCAACGCCTCGCGCGAGGACCACATTCTGCTCAAGGAACTGATCGCGCGGCTGGATCGCCCGTCGACGCTCCTCGAAATGGTCAAAGTGATCCCGCTGGAAAAAGCGCCGGCTGCGCGGGTCAAGGAGATTCTTGAAGAGCTGTACAAAGGCGGCGGGGGAGAAGGAGAAAAAGGCGGCCCCGGCATCGCTGTCGTTGAGGACACGCGGACGAATTCCGTAGTCGTGACGGCCCCGCCCGGCGAGTTGGAGAATATCACGGCGCTCGTCAGGCGGCTCGACGAGACCGTGGTGAAGGGTCAGGCGGAGGTCGGCATCTTTCCCCTGGAGAATGAAGACGCGGGGCAGATGGCCGAGCTGCTCAATTCGATCATGACGGGCGAGGCGGTTTCGGGCGGGAGTCGCTCCAGCAGCAGTTCGAGCAGCAGCAGCAGCGCTGGCGGTGGAGCGGCCAGCCAGAGCGAAGAGAAGCGCGACATCGCCTCGATGCTGATCTCGTTAAGCACGAAGGACGAACGCGGCCGGGAGATCTTTCTCCAGACGGTCCGTGAAAACGTGCAGATCACCTTTAGCGAACGCACGAACAGCGTCATCGTTGTCGCCCCGCCGGACACGCTGCGGTTGATTGAGCAACTGATCCGCGAACTGGATCGCATTCAGAAGCGGCCGGTGCTGGTCAAGGTGTTTGAGCTGCGCAACGCCGACGCCACCAAGACGATCGAGATCCTGGAGAAGATGTTTGCGCAGGAGGAGGGCGATGAAGAGCAGGCCGCCTTTCAGCGCGGCCGCGAAGTGACGGTCGAAGGCGGGGCGAGTTCCACGATGGGCGTTCCCGAGCCCGCCTCGATCGGCGGCGATGCCCGCAAGGGCACGTTCGGCCGGCCCAAGACGACCTTCGTCGCCGACGAGCGGACCAACGCGATCATCGTCGCGGGCTGGCCGGAGGACATCGACGTCGTCGCCGATGTGATCGATCAACTCGATTCGCGGCCCATCCAGGACCGCGAAAACATCGTCTATTCGCTGGTGAACCAGGAAGCCGAGGACGTGCAGGCCGCCCTCGACGAGTACTTCCAGGCCGAGGCCCAGCGCCTCGATACGCTGGGCGAGACGATTTCGCCACAGCGGAGGATGGAACAGGAAGTGTCGATCATCGCCCACGAGGCGAGCAACCAGCTCATCCTCTCCGTCAGCCCGCGCTACAAGCAGCAGGTCCTTTCGATCATCGAGCAGATCGACACGGCCCCTCCGCAGGTCATGATCCAGGTGATGATTGCGGAGGTGACGCTCGACGATCGGTTTGAGATGGGGTTGGAGTTCGCCCTTCAGGAATTGAGATTCAGCGAGACGGCCGTGCCCGACGCCAACGGCATCCTGCAGAGCAGCCACTTCGATGTCGTCGGGGGGACCGACCTTGGGGCGGCAGGTACCGGGCTGGCCGGGTTTTCCTTCACGATTACCGGCGAGGACTTCAACTTCCTCGTTCGCGCGCTGCAATCCGACGCCCGGCTCGAGGTCATCCAACGTCCAATGATCATGTGCCAGGACAATCAGCAGGCGACGATCCAGATCGGCCAGTCGGTTCCGACGCCGAGCGGCTCGCAGGCCTTTGCGGGCCAGACGTCGACGCAGGTGGAATACCAGGACGTCGGCGTCATTTTGAATGTTGAGCCGCACATCAATCCGGACGGATTTGTCTACATGCTGGTCGAGCCGGAAGTCTCGTCCGTGAGCGATTCGTCCTTGCAGATCGCGCCCGGCGCGTTTGCACCGGTCATTAACCAGCGCCGCGCGACGACCTACGTCGCCGTGAAGGACGGGGAGACCGTGGTGATCGGCGGGCTCATCACGACGACGGAGACGGAGGCGGAAACGAAGGTACCATTTCTGGGCGACATCCCGGGCCTGGGCATTCTCTTCCGAACAACGCGGCGGACCAAGAACAAGTCGGAACTCCTGATCGCGATGACGCCGAAAGTGGTCCGTACCGTGGAGGACGGCCGGCGGCTCAGCATCGAGGCCCGCGATGGGTCGGGCATCATTACGGACAACATGAAACAAAGCCCGCTATTCCAGGGCCTACAGGTCCAGCCGGAGGACTCCGCGGAGATCTCCACGCTTGACGCGCCTCCCGAGGAGGGCGAGAACGGCGTCGTTCCCGCCAAGTACGACATGACGGCGCCGGTCGAAACGGAGCCCGCCGGTGTACCGGGCGAACCCCGCCCAAGCGAGCCGGGCACGCCGAAGTACGGGCCGGAGGTGCCGAAGTACGGACCGATGGTACCCTCAGGGGAAGAGACCGTTGCAAGGCGTTAAATGAATAGCGAATTCAGAATGGCGAATAGCGAAGTAAAGAGGTGCGGTCGTTCGTTGGTCGGCGCTGCATTCTTGCTATTCGCTATTCGCCATTCGCTATTTATCTCGCTTTTCATCCTGGCCGCCTGTAACCACCCGGACGCCCAATGGGGTGCGCCGCCGCCGAAGGCCGCTCCCAGCGCCGCGCCGCAGTCGAATGTCGTCCGCGTGACCAAGTTTTTCAATCAGAATCCCTGGCTGTCTTTTACAAGCGACGGCAGCGCCATGGTGGACGGCGTCGGGTTCGCCGTTTACCTCGAAGGGGCCGACGGGCCGCGCGGCGTCTTCGGGACAGGCACGATCGTGGTGACGATGTACCGCCTGGACTTCGATCCCTTGGGCCGGGAGATGGCCACGCCGGTGCACGAGTGGGTCCTGCCGCCGGACAAGGCTTATCCCTGGCGGTCGAAGCGAGCGACCGCGCTGGGCTGGGGCTACGGCCTGCGGCTGCAATGGCCCGAAACGGTGAAGGTGGCCGGCAAGCAGGTCGCCATCATCGTCAAGTACGTCCGGGAGGACGGCCGGGAAATCAGCTCGTCGCGGCAAGTGCTCAAGGTGCCCGTGGGCGGGACGCCGGCGCCGCCACCGGTCGCGGCCAGCGAGAATCCTGTGGCCAAGCCCACGCCCGCGAGCGCACAATAGCCCTTGATGCAATCCGACCCACCGCCGCCACCCGCACGGGCCCTGTCTGGCAGCGCTACGCCGCTCTCGCCGCTTCCGCCTATACCGTCGCGTTGGACGGCACTGCGTGTCATTGCGCTGGCGTTGGCGCTCGGCGGCGCGGGCATCTGCGGCCTCTTGCAACGGATGAGCGGTGGGGGCGGTTCGGTCTTCGGGGCGAATCTCTGCACGCCGACACAGGCGGTGAACTGTGACTTCGTCCTGGCCAGCCGGTGGGCGAAAATCGGGCCGTTTCCGAGCGCGGCGCTGGGAGTCGCGTACTTCGGGGCGCTGGCGGCGTGGCTGGCGTTTGTGGGGTTCGCCAACCGCGCGGGGCGGGGATGGCACCTTGTCCCGCTCGGGCTTGCGGCAGTAGGGCTCTGCGGGTCGGCGTACTTTATTTATGTCATGGCCGTGCACCTGCCGGTCTGGTGTACGTGGTGCATCGCGGCACATGTCGTCAACGCGCTTTTGTTCCTCGCGATCCTTGGCGGCTGGCCGCGCAGGCCTTCGGCGGATGCGCTCGATGTGGCGCCGTACCCATCGGCCGGGCGGGCGCTGGCCGTCGTGGCGGGCTGCGGAGCGGCGGCGGCCGTGGTGCTGTCGGTGGTGATCGCGGTGGGGGCGCAGGTGACCGCGGCCCAGATGCAGCGCGAATTCATGAAGATCGGCAACAACGTCGACTACATCGCGTGGCGATATTCGATGGACCCGTCGCGCGAGATCGCGCTTCGATCGGACGACCTGGCGGCGGGTCCGGCGGATGCGGCGCACACGGTCGTGATCTTTGAGGACTTCCAGTGCAAAGGCTGCGCAGAACTTCATCGATTCACGGCGCTGCTTCTTAAGTCGCATCCCAAGTTGCGAATCGTATACAAGCATTATCCGATGTCGGGGGCATGTAACCGGCACGCCCGCATGGGCTCGCACTATTTCGCCTGCGAGGCGGCGCAGGCAGCGGAGGCGGCGCGGTTGGCGGGGACGACGCGGCAAGCACACCACTTCGCGTCGCGGCTGTTCGAGAACTTCGGGCGGCTGGACGAGCGACCGTACGCGAGTCTGGCGGCGGAGGTGGGGATCGACACGGCGAAGTTCGCGGCGGCGCTGGCGGGTCCGGAGCCGGCGGCGCGGGTGGCGGAGGACATCGAATTGGCGCACGCGCTGGGCGTCGAGTCCACGCCGGCGGTTTTTCTGAACGGGCGGAAGCTGTGGAACTGGAACATTCTGACGACGGACGCGCGGCCGAAGGTGGATTTGGCGGCGACGGAGGGGTTGTGGGAGAGGCTAATCGGCGAGCAGAAACGCTGAAACGCCAAGACTCGAAAACGCGAAAAGACGAATCCGCAGATGGCGCAGATCGACGCAGATTTTTTCTTGCGCAATCGAGCGCAATTGAGCGCAAACGGAAGGCTTGAGGTCCACCACGGCGGATGTTCGACCAATGCCACAATGATCGAAGCGCTTGAAAACGCTTGAATTTCTTGAAATTCATCGGCATGGCGCGGAATCTCCGAAGCCGCAATGGCCAGTGGTCAGTGACCAGTGGCTAGTGAGGCCGATACGGCGAGTGGTTCGCCCGCCTTTCTTGTCCTTGCCTAGTACTCGTGCTCAGCGCTCCCTCAAAAAATAGTCGCAAATTTGGCAAAAAAAAAACGCCCGTTTCGCGGAGCTCGAACGGACGGCCCGTTTTTTCTTCGTATGACTTGGCGTGGATGGAGATGAAGCCGGGCAATGTCGCTTGCAAAAAGAAGTGGCCGTCCTGATAGTCGCGGTCAGGACGGCGGGTGGAAATGGGTGGATTCGTTTCAGTGGTGTTCTAAACATATCCCGCGCGTGTTAGTGCTTCATGAGGGGTGGGTGAAAAATGGGTTAGGGCTGCTGCGAAGATCGGCAGGTCTCGAAGACTCGACCGTGCCCTACTGAGGCTCGGCGGGAGCCTTGCCCTCCCTAGTCGAGGTAGCCGAGGTCGCCGAGGCGGGTGGCGACTTCCTGCATCTGGCGCTGGGTGAGGGTGGGTTCGAGTTCCTCGACCTTGCGCTCCTGCGGGGGTTCGTATTCGACCTTGACGGGCTGTTCGAAGATACGGGTGAGGACTCGGCCGTCCATGTCCTTGGGGACGCGCTCGCCTAAGCCCGCGAGCAGCGTCGGGGCGATGTCGGCGATGTGGGCCTGGATTTTCTTGCCGACGGCGATCGAGGGGCCGTTGGCGATGAAGATGCCGTCGAGGCGGTGCGTGCCTTCGAGTCGATCGAGCGGGACCCAGCGGACGGGTTCCTTGCCGCGGATTTTCTTTACGACGGCCAGACCGTCGGACGGGGCGAGGAGCAGGTCGGGCATCCACGGATAGTCGAAGCGGCTGCAGCCGTAGAGTTCCTCGGAGAGGAAGACGTCGGTGAAGATCTGCATCTTGCGGCCGTCGCGGTCGCGGCACTGCGCAGCGAGGAGGCGCTGGCGGATCTCGTCGCGGAGGGATTCAAAATCGGCCGGGTCGACGATGCCCTGGGGCTGGCGGCCTTTGAGGTTGATGTAGAGGAAGCCATAGATGCCCGCGTGAAGGACGCAGGCCCGCGTCTGTGACCAGTCGACGGCGAGGTCGTGGTCGAGTTCGTTGAGCTGACCGGCGGGCGAGCCGTTTTTGGCGCGGGTGAGCCGCCGCCAGAGGACGGTGCCGCGGGTTTTGGCGCGGGCGAGGTTGTTGCGGAGCGAGAGGTAGCCCCACTCCGACAGGAGCAGATTGGGCTGGGCCTTGCCGTCGAGGCTGCCGTGGCCGTGGTCGGACATGACGAGGATCGTCGCGCCCTCTTTGTCGGCAAAGCTGCGAAGCTTTCCGAGGACGACGTCGAGCTTGGCGAAGCAGTCGCGGGTGAGGCGTTCGCGATAGGGGCTGCTGTCTTTGGTTCGCGGATCGAGATAGCGCCAGGCTTTGTGCTGAAGGTTGTCCACGAGCTTGAAGAGGACCATCAGCACGTCCCAGCCGTACTTGCCGCCGCAGAAGCGGGCCAGTTCATAGCCGCGCTCGAAGCTCTGACAGATGTATTCGAGGTTCTGGGCGAAGACCTTGTCGCCGCCGAGGGCCTTGCGCTCCCACTTTTTCTCGTGGGTATAGTCGGGATGGTTGGCGAGAATTTCGGCCTGCAAGTCCTTGGGGTGCGTGAAGTCCTGGCCGCTGGGCGTGTCGAAGCCGCTGATCATGAAGCCGTTGACGTTTTCCGGCGGAAAGGTCATGGGGACATTAATCGAGCCGACGCGATAGGACTTTTCGCTGAGGATCTGCCAGATCGTCTTCTGGCTGATCTTCTGGTTGTTGTTGAAGGTCAGGCGATTGGTCGCCGGGTCGTAGCGGAGGAAGTCGATGATGCCGTGCTTGCCGGGCCCCTTGCCGGTCATGAAGGTCGTCCAGGCGGCGGGGGTGATCGGCGGGCGGGTGGATTCGAGGACGCCGCTCGTGCCACCGGCGACGAGGGCGGCGAGGTTGGGCATGGCGCCGTCGCTCATGAGCGGGTTGAGGACATCCCAGGTCGCGCCATCCAGACCGATCATGAGGACGCGGTCGAAGAGCGCCCCATTGCGGTCGGACGGAAAGCGATCGGGAGGAGACAACACGTGCAAGGACCTCGCTGAGTAGTCAAACGATGTCGGCTTGTGGCCGGTTCGTGTGGGTCGTGCCGCGCGTTGGATCGGGGCCGACCGCGCCTTATAGACGGTAGATAGGGTAACGGATTCACGGAAAATGGTCAAAAAACTATGTTTTTTGGGTTAGAGCGAAGAAACGCCAATTGGGGCGAGTCTTTACTCCTTGGGCATGTCTACGGCGGTGTGAAAGGTCTCTCGGCAGGCACTGGCGTGCCTGGTTCTGATAGGCCGCCATCCCAAGGCGAGGTTTTTTCGAAGATCGTGAGGTAGGGGTCGCGTTGGAAGGGCCGTGGCGAGGTCTGGTGGAGGAGGCGGAACGAGGGACTTTTCAAGAATTCGCTGAGTTCCAGTCCGTGGTCAGGTGAGGCGGCAAATTGGCGCTCCCAGGCGACAAGCGTGCCGAGGGGGGCTTTCGCGATCTGCTCGCGGACGGTGGGGCGATCGGGCGGCAGGCGGCGATTGGTCACGTAATCGAGCCAGACGTTGGCGGAGATGATCTCGCGGTCGCCGAGATTTTGGGCGGCGAGCCAGGCGCGGGCGTCGGCGATGATGGCGGCTTCCGGGGGTTTGCGGAGGGGATGGCAGAGGGCGTAGACGGCGAGGAGGGTGAGCGCGGCGAGGGCCGAGGGCATGAGCGCGCGCGGCCAACGGCGCACGGCGCGTGATGTGCTCAGCGCGGCGATCATGACGGCGAGGAGCGCGAGTGCGAGAGCGGACCAGCGAACGACGGCGACAGCTTTGTGTAATTCGGGGATTTCGGCGGCGAGGTCCCGGCGAGCGGCGTATAAGACGAGTTGGCGTTCCAAGGCGATCCAAAGGAGGACCATGGCGTTGGCGGCGATGAGGGCGCTGCGCCGCCAGTGCGTTTTTTCCGCGCTCCAGAGTTCATTCCATCCCGCGAGTGCAGCGACGGCGACGAGCGGGCTGAGGGGGACGAGGAAGCGGGCGTAGCCGCCGGAGTCGTAGAGACCGAGAGCGCGGATGATGGTTTGTGCTGCGAAGTAGAGGGCGATAGTTGCGGCGACAAGTGCGCCGTTGCGGAAGCGCACAGTGGGGACAAATCCAACCATAGCGAGGATGGTGATGCCGGGGCCCCAGGCCTCCAGTGCGCGGCAGAAGAAGGTGAGCCAGCCTCCGCGACCGTATTGGGTGGAGGGCGTGGGGGCGAAGAGGCGGGCGATGGGGGCGTTCACGCCGGCGAGGGGGGCGAGGAAGTTGACGGCGAGCGGAGCCCAGAGGAGGGGCCAGAGTCGCCAGAGGGCGACTCGGTCGCGCCAGGCGAAAAAGAACCAGAGTGGGAGGAACATGATCGCTTCGTGACGGGTGACGAAGGCGGGGGAGAGGATCGCGGCGGAGGTGGTCCAGCGGCCCTTCTGCGCGAGCATGACGGAGAGTGTGAGGTAGAAGGCCATCGGCGTTTCGGTCAGCGTCGTTTGCGATAGTTGGAAGAAGAGAGGTTGGGCAAAGACGAGCGGCACGACAAGCCAGGCGCGACGGAGGCCGAGGGTTCGGGCGATTTCAAACGCGGCCAGCGCGGCACCGGCGGAGAGTGCACAGGACAGGATGCGGCAGGCGGCCCAACTGAGACCGGCGGGGAGGAAGTAGAGGGCCGTGAAGCCAGGGCGGCCCCAATCGTCGAGCAGATAGGCGGGCCAGGTCCAGGCCCAGCGGGCGTAGAGGTAGTGGGTGAGGTCGTCGAACTGGACGATGCCGTCGGGGTCGCGGAGGGCGAAGATGGCGGAGAGGGCGAAGCCGATGCCCGCGAGGGCGAGGGCCAGCGCGCGTTCGTCGTAGGTCGCGCGGGCTGCGCCGGGCGATGTACCGCCGGTTAACATGGCAGCATCATCGCCGCGCGCGGGCTGATGACAAGCGAGGCGCCATAAATGCGGAATGCGGAACGTGGAATGCGGAATGAAGGCGCGGAGATTGTCTGCCTCGACGCGGGTGAGGACGATGTGCAGCTTTGCAAATGGGATGGGGTCGAGATTCGGATTGAGCGGGCTGCCGCGCCGGATGTGACGGCGGCGATTTCGCAGGCGCTGGATAAGCTGGTTCCGCGACCGGGCTTTCGACTACGGTATCGAATCGCGGAGGGTGTGCCGGATAGCGAGGTGATGGCGCGGTGGATCGAGGGAGTGGGGCGGAGCTTGGGGGTGGGGGCGATTCGGCGGTTGCCGGACGACGTCCGCGCGGAGCCGGGATTGACGGCGGCGCGGCAGGCGGCGGATCGGCATCGGCTGGGGGAAATCGTGTGCCTGGAATTGCGGCGGGGTTCGTATATATGCGCGGCGGTTGATGCGCGCGGGCGAGCGGGAACGCACGAACGCGGGAAATGGGCAGATGCAGATGCGGTGGGCGCCGTCGTCAAACGGTTCGGACGGGCGGGTTCAACACTGACTTGCTACGGTTGCGCCGTGTCTGAGGCGAAGGCAATCGAGATCGCGCGGCGGTTCGGGCTTCGACACGTTTTGGTCCCGGACTATGCGGCATCGTTCGCGGTCGTGGGAATGCTGATCGTTGATCTGGTTTTCGAATTGCGGGCGGATCCGCCGAAGGATTCGGCCGACACGCGTGGTATTCGTGAAAGTTTTGCGCGGTTAATGGATGAAGCGGCACGGCAGGTGACGTTGGAGGGTTACGATATCGATGACACGGTTTGCGAGCGGCTGGTCGAAATGGCCGGCGGTGAAGGAATTCTACTCGAAGGGCTGACGGGTCCGTCGAAAGAGATTCGGGGGCTGTTTCTGCGCGTGACGATCCATACGCCGAAATTTGCATTGCCGGCGGATGGTACGGGGCGGCTTATCTCAATCGGTTAACGTCCGAAGAACGCCGTCGCTACTTCGTCCCCCACTGAGGGAGGACGCTACCGCTACTCACCGGGCGGTTGAGTGGGTGGCGTGGTCGTGGCCTCTTCCGGCGCGGGCTCCATCGGTTCCGGGGGCGGCTCCATCGCGCCCATGGCAATGAGGCGGTTGCGGGCTTCGAAGGCCCAGGTGGTCGCCGACCAGTCCTTTTCGACGAGGCGATAGTAATACGCGGCTGCGTCGATCTGCTTCGTTCGCTCGTAATACTGCGCGACGCGGTATTCCTTCTCCGCGCGCTGGTCGCTGACCCGCGCGAGGGTTTGCGGCACTTGCTGAGCACCGGCGTCCTGCGGGTACTTCTGCGAGAAGTCCTTGAGGTAGACCTCGGCTTCGAGCAGGTCCGCGTCGTCGAACTCGACGCCGGGGAAGCGGGCCAGGGCTGACTCACCGGCGCGGAGCATGGCGAATTTGTGGTAGCGGCCCCGGGGGAAGTCGCGCATGAGGCGGGCGTAGGCGGTTTCGGCCTCCTCGAAGTTGCCGTTGATGTAGTAGTAGTCGGCCTTGAGGCGGAGGGCCTGCTCGGCGATCGGTGTCTCGCGGGCGCGTTCGTCGATGATGCGGTCGAGGATGGTGAGGGTCTCTTCGTCGGCGGAGAGCCAGAGGACCTTCCAGACTTTCTGCTTGCGGCCCTTGAAGAGGACCATCTCGGCGATGATGAGTTCCTTGCGGAGGGCGCGGTCGGCGATGTTGGTGCCGGGCCAGCCGTCGAGGATTTCCTCCAGCCAGCGATGGGCCTGCATGAGATCGCCGCTCTTGGGCTTGGCGTCCTCGGCAGAGACTTCGGTCTCGGCGGCGTAGAAGAGGGCCTCGGGGCGGAGGGTCGATTCCGGGTAGGTCTCGAACCAGTGCTCGAAGGCCTTGCGGGCGTCTTTGTACTCGCACTGGGCCAGGAGCGAGCGGGCGAGTGCGAGGTCGCCATCCTCGGTGCCGGGGATGGGCGGGGCGATTTCAATCCACTGGCCCTTGGCGGCGTCGAACTCGAGGCGTTCGTGGTAGGTGGGTTTGGCCTTGTCATCGCCGCGGGCGGTCGCGGAGGCGAGGAGGATGAGAAGGGGTGCGAAACATCCGTGCTTCATGGGGGGCATCCTAAACGTCAAAACGTCAAAAAGTCAAAAAGTTAAAACGGGGGCCACCGATGGAGGCAGATCGCGCAGATGAAGAGGGAGGTGAGGAGATCGTGAAAGTTGAGCTTCGGTTTTCGGGGTTGAGGGTAGACACGCCTGCCGCAGGCGGATATAGTTTTAGCGGACTCGGTGGTTTTCGAGTCGAGGATCGCTACGTACGATTTATTATTCGATCGCATAACAGCATTTATTTTCATTCCCCCGCGATTCTCATGACCGGCGACTGGGTCCTTCGTTGACGGGGAGATTCCCCGTTGGTTCGAAGTAGGTCCAGTGGGGGGCCGGAGTAGCGTCATGTCACCATTTGGCAGGTCCGTCGACTTTGGGGGGTTGGATTCCGCGCGCACGGCGGGAATGGGACAGGATTTACAAGATTTACAGGATGGGAAGAAACCGCATTTCGTAAGCGGCACGCCTTTGGCGTGTCGGTCAGACTCCCACAAGCGTCGCCGGGGGCATGGGCTCTATGGCACGGTCGCGATGGCGATCGTTGCGCTCGGGCATGCCCCGGCGGCGCGGGGGGAGTGTGGGTATGGGTGGCGGCCGGGGCATGGGAACCCGTACGTGGATGGCGCAGTCTTTGCTATGACAAAATGGGATCCAGATGGTCCCGGTCCACAGCCGGAAATGCTTGTCTTGGGAGGGTGGATTTCATCCGTAGAGAGTATCCCGGTGAGTCAGATCGCGGCCTGGGATGGGACCACTTGGTATCCGATTGGAGATCAGATTGACGCAGGTGTCTCTGCGTTGTGCGCCTACCAAGGAGGCGTGGTTGCAGGAGGCTACTTTACCAGCGTCGCGGGACAGAGCGCGAAGGGAGTGGCCTATTGGAATGGCTCGACGTGGGAGCCCCTCGGCGAAGGCGTAAATGGGTGGGTGAATAGCATTTGCGTCTTTCGCGGTCGAATTGTCATAGGTGGGGCGTTCACGGTCGCGGGCGAATCTCATCCGACGCATCTTGCGCAATGGGACGGCGAGCGATGGGAGTCCCTGGGAGGCGGTTTCGACCCGGGGGCCTACATCGCGGCACTCACGGTCTATCACGGAATGCTGATTGCGGGCGGGGTGTTTGCAAGCGCAGGAGGTATATCCGTAAACAATATCGCCCAATGGGACGGGGCTTCTTGGGCGCCGCTTGGCGAGGGGGTTGGGATAGGGGGCAACGACCAGATACTGGCCATTCAGGTTCATCACGGGAAGCTGGTCGCGGGGGGATTAATCTATCCCAGTGTGATGCAATGGGATGGAAAGAGTTGGCGGCCCTTAGAAGGGGGCATCGCGAGTTACTCGGAGATCTACTCCCTTGGCGTTTACCAGGACAGGCTTGTCGCCGGGGGCCTTGTGTACTCCGACGATGGTTTCGGGAGCTATGGTGTGGCGCGTTGGGACGGAAGTCGCTGGGAGGTACTTTCCGGAGCTTTCGGTAACTACGTAACTGCGTTGGCTGAGTATCACAACGAACTGATCGCAGGAGAATACGGAGTTCAAAGATTCGATGGGGCCCTGTGGCGACCGATCGGCCTGGGATTTAGCGATTACGTTGAGCATCTTGCTGTCTTTCAAGGAAATGTCATTGCGGCAGGGCTTTTTCGGTTCGCGGGGGGAACGAAAGCCAACAGGGTAGTGCAATGGGACGGTTCCGATTGGCGTGCTATGGGAGAAGGTATTTTGGCTTGTGGGGAGTTTTCGCCGCCGGGCGCCCGTTGTGGATTCGGTTGGATAGGAGCGACAACGATTTACCACAATCGGCTAATTGTTGTAGGCGATTTCTTCGCCGCTGGCGATGTCGAGGCCCGCGACGTCGCCCAATGGAATGGTACGAGCTGGCAGGCACTGGGGACCGGCATCCCAGGCTCGAATTCGTATGCAAATGCCGTCGTGGTATACGATGGGGAATTGATCGTTGGGGGCCGATTCACCGACGTGGGCGGCATTTCGGCCAACAACATCGCAGCGTGGAATGGCACGGCATGGCGGCCGATGGGGAGCGGAATGAACGGGGCGGTGTCGCGGCTGGCGGTCTTGGGTGACAAGGTCGTGGCATACGGAGTTTTTACTACCGCTGACGGTTTCACGGTTCCGAAGATGGCCCAATGGGACGGAAAAGGGTGGGAACCGTTCAGCACCGGCCTGCCGGGAAACGTCAGCGATCTTGTGGTTGTCGACGGAAGCCTCTATGCGTCAGGCCGTTTCGAGGTTGAAGCTGGAGTATTTGAATACCAAGTCCGTGAATGGAATGGAATGAATTGGCCGCGTGTGGGCGGCGCGATGAACGGATCGGTTTTCGCACTCTCGGTGGTTGGAAACCATTTGGTTGCCAGCGGCAGTTATACGACCGTCGGGGGTGAGGCTTTACCGTACAACGCACGATGGAATGGTACGTCGTGGGCCCCCTTTGCTACCGGTCTCGGCGGTGGGGCACGCGACTTTGTCGAATTCGACGGGGAGTTGATTTCAGGCGGTCACTTTTCGACCGCGGGGGGAAATGTCTCTCGTTACTTTGCCCGGTGGGGACCGACGTGCCAACGTGGCGACATGAATTGCGACGGAGTCGTGGACGACGTGGATGTCATGCCGTTCGTCGATGCGGTGCTTGAGCCGGAGGGGGAGTCGGATTGTGTGCGGTATCTGGCGAACGTCAGCGGCGACGTGGAGGCGGATGGGCGGTCGAAGGTCGATGGGGTGGATGTGGGGGAGTTTGTAAAGACAATTATGAATGGCGAATAGCGAATAGCGAAAGCGGCAGAGCGGAGGATTAGCCATGGCGAGCATGAGCGAGAAGATCTTTGTCGGTGCGCGGGGGTTTGTGGCGGCGCTGGATGCCGAAAGTGGCGAGCAGGTGTGGCGGACGCGGCTTCCGTCGGGCGCGCCGACGAGCCTGTTGACGATGCTCCTCAAGGGCGGGCGCCTTTACATGGGATACGCCGACCGGGCGTATTGTCTGGAATCGAATACGGGAGCGATTCTCTGGACGAATGAGGTAGGGGCGCCGGACGACCAGCCCATGCGATTGGCGATGCCCGGGGCAACCGAATTCGCTTCGGAAGAGGTCGTGGCGGTCCTGGCCCAAACGGAAGCGAAGAGCGCGGCAGTTGCAACGGCTTAGCTTGGGTCATGGCGAGCGGGGTGCGAGAAGGGATTCTCGCGTCAGGGGCAGAGTGGCCCGGCGACCAGGCAGCGCGGCGCTGGTCGCCGAATGCGAATAGAATATGGAGGAGGACGTTTTGAGCCCCGGTCGTGGGCGGAGCGGAGGAATCACCATGATAAAGAATCGGGAGCGGCTTTATGTCGGGTCGCGGCGGTATGTTGCGGCGCTGGATGCGCAGACGGGCGAAGAGATTTGGCGGACAAAGTTTGCGTCGGGCACGTCGGCCGTCGTGACGATGCTCCTCAAGGGAAATCGTCTCTTCGTGGGTCACTCAGGCCATGCGTATGGTCTGGATGCCGGAACGGGTGCGATCCTCTGGACCAACGAATTGCCCAAGATGGGATTCAACCCCGTAATGCTGGCTATGGAGGGCGCGAGTGAATGTGCGTCGCAGGCGGCCGTGGCGGCCGGCGCGGAAGCCGAGGCTGCAGCGGCAGCGGCCTGCGTTGTTACATAGTCCAGGGAAATGCGTCCACGGCCATTCAGGGCCAGCGAGCGTACCGATTGTCGGGGCGGGGAGTAGGGGTATAATCGCTCCCCGCATGAGCCAGACTAAGAAGGCAGCGATACACCGACTAAAGGCCGGTGCCAAACGGCTCGGCGGGAGCCTCGCCCTCCCTGCAACACTTTGCTGTCTCCTGGTGGGCTGCGGATACTCGACGGATCGCAACGCGGTCACGCGGACGAAAAACTCGAAGAACGAGCGGATACGCACCGTGGCGCTGGATGTGTTCGAGTCGCGGGAATTTCGGCGGGGGCTGGAATTGCAGCTAACCGAGGCGCTGGCCAAGCGTCTAGAAGCGGAGACGCCCTTCAAGCTGGCCAAGAAAGACCGGGCGGATTCGATCATTACGGGTGAGATACGCGAGGTCCGCCAAAGCACGCTGGGGCGGGATTTCCGGACGGTTCGACCTCGGGAAACGGCCGAGACCGTGGTGGTCAGCTTTCAGTGGAAGGATTTGCGAACGGGCGAGGTCCTGCTGGATCGCCCAAACTATGTCCAGACCGTGGATTACGTCCGTCCGTTGGGGGAGGATTTTTACCATGCCAGCCAGCGGGCGATGGATCGGCTGAGCGAGCGGATCATCGAGGAGATGCAGACCACCGATTGGTGATACTGCCCCCGCGACTATAATCCGATAGAGTGTTGGCGATCTGGGTCCCTTTTTCAGACGTACTTATTACGCCTCTCTGAGGGCGAGAAAAAGATACATGCCGGATATTGGCCTCGAACCTGACGATCAGCAGCCGGAAGCCCGACCGGGGCGCAAGCCGCGCGGCGGCAAGGGCGGTCCCCCGCCGCCGCCGCGGATGAAGATGTCCCGCGGGGTGATGAGCTGGATCGGCTTTTTGCTGATCGCGATGATGATCGCGCTGGTGGTGTCACAGGGTTACACCGCGCCGCAGGAGATCAGCATCAGCGACTTCTGGAAGTACGCGGCGCTGGGTCACTTCGAATCGATCGAACTCTCCGACGATCAGATCACGGGGCAGTTCAGCGACCGGGCGCAGGGTCGGCCGCAGGGCCGGGCGAACGCGCGGTTCAAGGTCGAATACAACACGGCCGGTCAGGTGTCGGAGATCGAGGAGAAGCTGCGCAAGACATGCCCGGGGACGAAGATCACCTACGCACCGAGCAGCACGCCGTACATGAACCTGCTCATCGGGATCGTGCCGTGGATTCTGATCTTCGGGTTTATCTACTTCATCATCTTCCGGCACCTGCGGGCGTCGGCGGGCGGGGCGGGGATGCTGGGCAGCTTCGGCCGTTCGCGGCACCGCGTCAGCAACAAGGAGTTGACCAACGTCACGTTCAAGGACGTGGCGGGGGTGGACGAGGCGAAGGAAGAGGTCGCCGAGATCATCGAGTTTCTCAAGACGCCCAAGAAGTTCCAGCGGCTGGGCGGGCGGATTCCGCGCGGCGTGCTGTTGGTCGGCGAGCCGGGCTGCGGCAAGACGCTCCTCGCCAAGGCGATCGCGGGCGAGGCGGATGTGCCGTTCTTCTCCATCAGCGGCGCGGACTTTGTAGAGATGTTCGTCGGCGTGGGCGCGAGCCGCGTGCGAGATCTGTTCAAGAGCGCGAAAGAAAATTCGCCGTGCATCATCTTTCTGGATGAGATCGACGCGGTCGGCCGGCGGCGCGGCGCGGCCTACAACGGCGGCGGTCACGATGAGCGCGAGCAGACGTTGAACGCGATCCTTGTCGAGATGGATGGGTTCGATACGTCGGACCAGGTGATCGTGATCGCCGCGACCAATCGCGACGACATCCTCGACCCGGCGCTCACGCGACCGGGGCGATTCGATCGCCGCGTGTATGTGTCGTTGCCGGATATCAAGGGACGGATGGAGATTCTGAAGGTCCATGCCCGGAAGGTGAAGATGTCGCCGCGGGTGGACCTGATGCGGCTGGCCCGGGGGACGCCGATGTTCAGCGGGGCGGAGCTGGCGGCGATCATCAACGAGGCGGCGATCATCGCGACTATGCAGAACAAGGACATGGTCGAGATGGACGACCTCGAGGAGGCCCGCGACAAGATCCGCTACGGCCGCTCCAACAAGAGCCGGGCGATCGAGGAGCAGGAGCGGATGGCGACGGCCTACCATGAGGCCGGTCATACGGTGATTCAAGTGCTCCTGCCCGACGCCGATCCGCTGCACAAGGTCACGATCATCCCGCGCGGCCGGGCGCTGGGAGCGACGATGTCGCTGCCGGAGAAAGATCGCTACGGGTTCGGGGTGCGGTGGCTGCACGCGACGATGCGGGTGCTTTGCGGCGGTCGAATCGCCGAGTTCCGGCACAGCAAGGACGCCAGCAGCGGGGCGGCGATGGACATCGAATACGCCACGAAGCTGGCCAAGGCCATGGTCATCGAGTGGGGCATGAGCCCGAAGCTGGGGTTTGTGAAGTATTCGCCGGAGTCCGGGAAGGACGCGTTTTTCGCGGACAAGCCCTATTCGGATGAGACCGCCCATTTGATTGACGAGGAGGTCCGGCGGCTGATCGACGAGGCCTATCGCGACGCGGAGCGGCTGCTTTCGGAGAACTGGGAAAAGGTCGAGGCGGTCGCGCTGGCGCTCATGAAGTACGAGACCCTCGACGCCGACGAAGTCCGGCTCTTGTGCCGGGGCGAGGCGCTGGACCGGCCGAGCCTGACGGGCATCCTGTTCGACGAAAACGTCGGTCCCAAGCCGCAGACGGCGCGACCGGTGACGGGGCGGCCCGAGCCACAGTTGCCGCCGGGCGGGTCGATGCCGCAGCCCGGGCTGGGGTAGGCCAAACCGTTCTATCGCTCAAACTCTGTTCGCCTAGATCATGATGCGATACGCTCCCGCGACACCGATCGGCTGATCGCGGGGCTTGACCATCATGGCGCAACTGGCGGGCAGTGATCCGATGGAGGGACACGAAGGCGGCGCAGATTTGACGGATCCCCCCTGCGCGAATCAACCCCAGGTCCTCGTCACCGATGTGCCGCGTCGGTGGGCGTGGGTCTTTCTGGCCGTCATGGCGGCCGTCTTTGCGTCACTGTCCCTTCTTGCGGTTCGACAGAAGTCGGTGACGGTGGACGAATTCGGCCACCTTCCCGTCGGCTACAACGTTCTGACCACGGGCGATTTCCGTTATTGCGAGTTGAACCCGCCGCTGATGAACGTCCTGTCGGCCCTTCCGCTGCTGTTCATGGAGGTGTCGTCGCCCGAGGCGACGGACTTCACCCCGGATGAAAAGTATGCCTTCTGGGCGAACGGCTATGAGTTCATGGAAAAGAACACGGCGAATTATCATCGCCTCTATGTCGCGGCGCGGTGTGTGACGGTCGTCGTCGTGGCGATGCTCGGCGTGTTACTTTTCGGCTGGGCCGGTCTGCTCGCGCCGACGCGACCGAACGCGGCGGGCCTGTTGGCGGCGGGCCTGGTGTGGTTTTCGCCGGGGATCATGGCGCACAGTCAACTGGTCACGACGGATGCCGGGTGCGCCTTTTTCACGGTGCTGGCGCTGGCCGCGCTCCACCTTTTTCTGCACCGGCCCAACCTGGCCCGATCGGCCGGGGCGGGCCTGGCCCTCGGACTTGCCGCGCTGACGAAATCCTCGTGCCTGTACCTCTACGCCATCGCGCCGGTCCTCGTCATCGTCGGTTGGCTCTGTTACAGGAAGTCGACGTTGCCGCGGCTCTTTGCCGGTCTGGCGTTGGCCTTTCTGGTGAGCGGAGTCACGATCTGCGCGGGGTATCATTTTCAGGAAGTGGGGCGGCTTCTTAACTCGTTCGCCTTCGCCAGCGGCGCGGGCAAGCTGGTGCAACGGATCGTCCCCGGCGGGACGCCCTTGCCGCTGCCCGCGAGCTTCGTGACGGCGCTGGACAACCAGCTTCGCGACGCGGCAGTCGGGGACCCCTCGTTTCTCTTCGGCCAATACTACTTCGGAGGCAAGTGGTTCTATTTCATCGCACTGTTGGCGGTGAAGACCCCACTGCCGCTACTGGCGCTCTTTTTTCTAGGGATGGGCCGGGCGCTGGCGCTTCGTGCGTACCGCGGCCTGCTCCCCTGGTTATTGCTCATGCCGGCGGCGCTGCTGTTCGTCGTGTTCTCATTTTTTTCCAACAAGCAACTGGGGCTGCGGATGATCCTCCCCGCCGCTCCCCTGGTCTGGCTCTTTGTCGCCATCTGCCTCTGCGCAGCGCCGAGGCGGCGCTGGTGGTCGGCCATTGTCACGGTCCTGCTGGTCTGGTGCGGCGTCGAGACTGCCCGAATTCACCCGCATTACCTGACCTACTTCAACCAGATCGCCGGCGGCCCGTCGCAGGGATTCCGGTACGCGACGGACTCGAACCTCGACTGGGGCCAGGATCTCATCGCCCTGCGGCATTTCCAGACGCAGCGCGAAACCGGCCCGATTCAACTGCTGTACTTCGGGCGGGTGGATCCCGCGATCTACGGAATCGATTATCGAGTTCCCGACCTGGCGGAGGGCCAACCCCTGGGGCCGGGCCTGGTGGCCATCAGCAACTCGCTTCGCGGAAGGTCCTACCCGGTGAATGACCACGGTCGATTCATCTTCGTGCCGGCCCTGGAGATCGCTGAAGGGAAGCTCATCCGTCCGGTGGCCAACATCGGCAATTCGATCCAGGTCTACCGGCTGGCGCGGCCGATCGGCGGACGCTGGAGGAATTGATGTTTGTCGCCGCGGCGACCGATTCGACAAAGCCGGTCCGCGTTTATATCCTAGTGAAATGGCCAATGCGGAAGTGATGATTGTCGGCCCGGGCGAGCTGCCGTTGATCGCCGATCTTTACAACGAGATCTTCCGGCCGGCGCACGACGTGGAGTTTTTTCGACGGCGCCTGCGCGGTCGGTATAACGCGCTTTTGCTTGTGGCGCACGTCGACAAGCAGCCGGTCGCGTTTTCCACGGGGTTCGAACTCAAGCCGACGGTCTTTTTTTCGTGGCTGACGGGGATCCTGCCGGACTATCGGCGGCTGGGGATCGCGACGCAGATGCACGAGGCGCAGTGCGCGTGGGCGGCGGAGCACGAGTATCTGCACATGCGCATGGAGTGCCACAACGCCCATCGGCCGATCCTGCACATGGCGATCAAGATGGGTTTCAACATCGCCGGCGTGCGGTGGGACCCTGACCGGGCGGACAATCTCATCATTTTTGAAAAGGCAATCGGCGAGGGGTCGGGGGAGGAAGAGGAATAGCGAATGGCGAATAGCGAATAGCGAAAGAAGACCGCAGCGCAACACTGTTAGACGGGACATTCGCTATTTGCTATTCTTCATTCGCTAGTTTTATGCGCACGCTTTTACACAACATCGGACAGCTGATCGTCGTTCCGCCGGGGCCGGCGTCGGGCGAACAATTCATTGCGCCACCGATCATTAAAGACGCCGCGCTCGTGATCGAGGATGGGCGGATCGCATGGTTCGGGCCGAAGGGCGAGCGACCGGAGGGGCCGTTTGATGAGACGGTCGATGCGGGCGGGGGGTGCGTGACGCCGGGGCTGGTGGATTGTCATACGCACGCCGTTTTCGCGGGCATGCGCGAGGGGGAGTTTGTTCAGCGGATCAAAGGGGCGTCGTATCTGGAGATCATGCAGGCGGGCGGGGGGATTCGCAGCACGATGCGGGCGGTGCGGGCCGCAAACGTCGAGGATTTGGTGGAGGGATCGCTTCCGCGCGTCAGGCGAATGATCGCCGGCGGCGTCACGACGCTGGAGATCAAGAGCGGGTATGGGCTGAGCCCGGACGACGAGCTGAAGATGTTGACGGCGATCCGCGAGATCGCGCGGCAGGTGCCCATCGAGATTGTGGCGACCTACCTCGGGGCGCACACCGTCCCGCCGGAGTTTGAAGGACGGGCGGAAGACTTTCTCGCGGCGATGACGGATGCGGCGTTTTTACTACGGCTGCATGAGGAGAAGCTCGCCGAGTTCGCCGATGTGTTCTGCGAGCGTGGGGCCTTCAGCGTCGAACAATCCCGACGATACTTGACGGCCTGCAAGAACGCGGGCCTGACGCCGAAGATTCATGCCGAGCAGATCACGAAAACCGGAGGCACGCGGATGGCCGTCGAACTGGGAGCGGCGTCAGCGGATCATCTCGAATGCATCGATGACGAGGATATCACGGCGCTGAAAGCGTCGAAGACAATCCCCGTGCTGCTGCCCGGCTGTTCGTTTTTCCTGAACACGACGCCCGCGCCGGCGCGGAAGCTGATCGACGCGGGACTGCCGGTCGCGTTGGCGACGGATTGCAACCCCGGCTCGTCGATGATCGAGTCGCTGCCCCTCGTCATGTCGATCGCCTGCACGATGTTGCGGATGACGCCGGTCGAGTGCCTGGTGGCCTGCACGGCCAACGCCGCAGCGGCGCTACACCGCGCGGATCGGATCGGGGCGATCGCGGTCGGGTATCAGGCGGACCTCCTCGTCCTCGATGTGCCAAACATCGACGCATGGCCATACCGCGTCGGCGCCAATGCTGTTCGATCCGTGCTCAAACGGGGCAGGCAGATTCTTCCTGTTCTTCAGTCGGCGTAATCGCCTGGATCGCCGCTAGATTCTGTTTTAGGGTGGCGTGGACGCATCGATGAGCGCGGCCTCGCCCGCAAAGGCCTTGACGTCTGCCACAAAGCCAGCCTGCCCAGACCCAGCGACATTATGAGGCCCGGTGAGCGTAGGTCCCGGCAGCATAGCCTCGACGTACTGATCCGCCATAGTCGTGCTCGCGTTCATTATTATTTGCACGGTGGGCGAAACGCCCTTGAGCGTAACGGTCGCTTGTTCGGTTCCCGTAATCTTTCTCACGAGGAAAACACGGTGGATGGCCCCGTCGACCTGGGTGATCATGGTGGCGTTGCTGCCGTGCGCGGTGGCATCCACCAGATCTGTTTCGGCGGAAGGACACTCGCCGGCCTCATAGACATAGCCTGACGCGATGTAGATGCGCGGAATGGGGTTTCGATACTGCGCGACGAAGTCCGGAAGTGGAGACACGTTATAAGGATAAGGTCCGATCAGGGCATCGAATTCACTTGGCACTTTGTCCAAATTGAATTTAACCTTGTAGCGATGGAAATAGTTACTCTTAATTTCCTGATGAGGCCGCACGATCACGCCGGTGAGGATCGCGCGCGGACTCGTTTTTATCCCCGGCGGCGGCGGGGGGAAGCCGCCCAAACAACCGACCATTCCCAGCATTCCAAGGGTGAGCGCGAGAGTTGCATTTCGGCCAGACATCGGGAATCTCCTTATTGAACAGTTTGACGATCGAGTTTATTCCTTCGACCAATCCATAGGCTCATTTCACACGCCATGAACATTGCGAGAATGGCCAACAGGGGATTCCATGCCGTGGAGGCCAGTCGCACGATGATCAGGCTTGCTCCGAAGCTCGCGGCGGCGGCGGCGGCGACGAGCAGGTACGTCTTCCAGCGGCGCCCGGCTGCGAATGCCACGATGAGGCACCCCAATAAAGCGGCGCCAAGGGTCATAGCAATCTTGGCCTCCCAACGCGGACGACCCAGCGAAATCGATCGCAACAGCATGTCAATCCCCACGGCGTGGGCGTGGCAACCCGGCAACGTGCGACCGTCCGGATGGGGGTACCAATCCTTGCTGGTCAGGTCTCCGATCACGACCACCTTGTCGCGGAGCATGTCCTTCAAATCATGCAGCGCGGCGGAGAAGATTTCGCGGTAGTCGATGGTGGAGGCGGTCAGAACGTCGTCGTTGGGCATCGGAATAATGAAATGGCCCACATAGTCGCCGGACTTGAGCCCCATTTTCGATACGTCGGTGGGGACGGGCGTCAGGTAGGTAAGATTGATATGATCCGATGATTCCAGCAATTGTTTGGAACGCGGCACGTTGGGATCGGCTTTGTAGTAGATGATCTCCAGGGACTCCCGGGCTTCATTGACGCGAAAGACGGGTTCCGCGTCGGGCTGGCGACAGGCGGCAAACGTGGTCAACGCCATCGACGGCATCGGCTCCGTTACGCCGCGCTGCATAAAGAGAACCAGGCGCCAAGGGGCCTCCTTCGCAAGAACGGGCCGGCCCCAACGAACGTCCGGGGCAATGATCCCGCTCAGTTGCGCCGAGGACAAACCTTGCAGCGGCCAGTCCGTCACGGTGACGATGACCTCGGCTCCGGCCGCGCGCAGCGCCCGCACCCCGCTGACGAAATCCTCATCAAATGGCGAATTCCCCATAAAAGTTATGTCGAAGGCCACGGCTCGAACGCCGGCCTGCGCGAGCCGCTCCATCAGGCGCCCGTGCAGCCGGCGATAGCTTTGACGATTGTCCCGCGAGACGTCGGCCAGGGATTCCTGCTTCGCCAGGGCGGGCATCCCCGTCGAATCCGTCATGGTTATGATGCGGACCTGCTGCAGCGCCGGCCCGGCGGGTGGCACCGCAAACCGGCCGATGATGAATCGATCAACCCATCCGCCGACCGGCGTTAATCCAAAGAAGAGATAGTCTCCGACGGGCCTTGCCAGCAATGTCGCCACCACAATGATTCCCAGATGGGTCGTGATAGGATGTCTCGCCACAGCGCGCTGGGCATGCTTCCTGACGAGGTATCCCCGGCTGTCCTGCCTGGCCGTGATCGCCGCGCCGGCCAGGAACGCGCGCAGGTCCCCCGCCAGGGCCGTCGCGGTTTGGTAGCGGCGTTCGCGCTCCTTGGACAGGCACGTCAGTATGATCGTCTCCAGATCGGGATCGATTCCCGCGCAGACCGTGCTGGGCCGCTTCGGGGCGGCGTGCAGGATGTTATCGAGGGCCGAGTGGAGATCGCTGTCCGTATCGTACGGTGTGGCGCCAGTCAAAAGCGTGTAAAGAATGACGCCCAGGGAATAGATATCCGTCCGCCGATCGATGGCGCCGGGATCGCGGCCGGCCTGCTCGGGGGAGAGGTAGCGGAGGGTCCCCATGACGTGCAGGCTCGTGGAGAGTTGCGGGTCCACGCCGGCGGCCATCGGCCGGGCGAGGCCGAAGTCGAGGATGTGGGTGTGGCCGTCGCTGTCGACGAGGATGTTCTGCGGCTTAAGGTCGCGATGGACGAAGCCATGTTCGTGGGCATGGTGCATCGCGTCGCAAATGCCAATGAAGAGTTGGGCCATCTGCTCGACGGAGGCCCGCTGCGTCTGGACATATGCGTCGAGGCGTTTGCCGCGGACGTAGTCCATCACGTAGAACTGGCGGCCGTCCTTTGTCAGATCGGCGTCGAAGATCGAGACGATGTTGGGGTGGCGAAGCTGCGCAAGAGTTTCGATTTCGCGCTGGAAGCGCTTGCGCTGGGCGCTGTCGGCATAGTGGCCGTGCAGCAGGACCTTAAGGGCGACTTTGCGCTTGGTGGCCGTCTGGATCGCCTGGTAAACGATGCCCTGACCGCCGCGGCTGATCTCCGCGATGATCTCGTAGCCCGGGAATAAATCGGCGGGCGTCGGAAGGACGTCGCTGGGCGCGGTGGGGACAGACGTTGGCGCGGGAGTCGTAGGCTCCGGACGTTGGCCCCCCGGCGCTGAAGTTGGCGCGGGCTCCGACAAGTATTCCGCTCCGACTGATGGCGGCGAACTGCTCGATGCGATGAGAAGGCGACGAGAGCGCCCGACTGGCCCATCCGCCACGCGGCCCGCCAGTATATCCCACGTCGACGGGCTGTGTAAAGTGCGATCGGAGTAGGGTTTGCGACCCGTGTGTCCGGGTCTAAACTACGCGGTGGAGGTTCTGAATGCCCCCCCTTATTGAGTGTGTCCCCAACTTCTCCGAAGGCCGCGATCCCGCCGTCATCAAACAGATCACAGACCAGATTCTGACCGTCGAAGGCGTGCGATTACTGGACGTTGACCCCGGTCAGGCGACCAACCGCACCGTGGTGACGTTCGTCGGTCCGCCGGGGCTTGTCTGCGAGGCGGCATTTCGGGCGGCGAAACAGTCGGCTGAGGTGATCGACATGCGGCGGCACAAGGGTGAGCATCCGCGGTTCGGGGCGACGGATGTTTGCCCGCTGGTGCCGATTTCGGGGATTACGATGGAAGAGACGGTCGAATGGGCGAAGAAGCTCGGTCGGCGGATCGGCGAGGAGCTGGGTGTTCCGGTTTTTCTCTATGAATACGCGGCGACGAAACCCGAGCGGAAGAATCTGGCGAGCGTCCGCGCCGGGGAATACGAGGGGCTGGCGGAGAAGTTGAGCCGGCCGGAATGGAAGCCGGATTTCGGGCCGGCGAAGTTGAATGAGAAGAGCGGGGCGACGGCGGTCGGCGCGCGCGATTTTCTCGTTGCGTACAACGTCAACCTGAACACGACGAGCGTCCGCCGGGCGAACGCCATCGCCTACGACATTCGCGAGAAGGGGCGCATCAAGACGATCGATGGCAAGGCGGGCGGCAAGCCCGTCCTGGACGCCAAGGGCGAAAAGCTGTGGGAGCCGGGATCGCTCAAATGTTGCAAGGCCATCGGCTGGTACATCGAAGAGTATGGAATCGCGCAGATTTCGATCAACCTGACCAACCTCGCCGTAACGCCGATCCACGTCGCATTCGACGAATGTTGCAAGAAGGCCGAGGCGCGGGGCGTGCGCGTGACGGGCAGCGAGATTGTGGGAATGGTTCCGCTCTCGGCGATGTTGGAGGCGGGGCGATATTTTCTGCGCAAGCAGCACCGCTCGGTCGGCGTGAGCGATCGGGAGCTGATCAAAATCGCGGTGAAGAGTCTGGGGCTGAACGACCTAAGCCCATTTAAGCCGGAAGAAAAGATCATCGAATACGCCATTGCCGACAAGTCCGCGGGGCGGCTGGTGGATCGCACCGTCGTAGGGTTTGTCGAGTTGACCGCGAGCGAGGCCCCTGCGCCGGGCGGTGGGAGCGTGTCGGCGCTGGTAGGGGCGCTGGGGGCGGCGCTGGCGACGATGGTGGCAAACCTGTCGAGCCATAAGCGGGGCTGGGACGAGCGCTGGGAGGAGTTTTCGACGTGGGCGGAGCGCGGCAAAGCCCATTGGGCGCGGCTGATGCAGCTCGTGGACGAGGACACCGAGGCCTTCAACACCCTGATGGCGGCGCATGGCTTGCCGAACGGTAGCGAGTCGGAGAAGTCGGCGAGGGCGGCGGCGGTCGAGGCGGCAACGAAAAGGGCGATCGAGGTCCCCCTGGCGGTCATGGAGGAGGCCCTGGCGTCGATGGAGGTGATCGCAGCGATGGCGGACCATGGGATGGAGGCGAGCGTCTCGGACGCGGGGGTAGCCGCGGCATGCGCCCGGGCGGCGGTGATTGGGGCGCATTTGAATGTGAAGATCAATGCGAAGGGGTTGACGGATAAGGCGGCCGTGCAGGAGTTTCGGCGGCAGGCGAGAGAAATCGAGGCGAAGATATCGAGTTGCGAGCAGGCGATACAGGAATCTGTCGAGCGCAGGTTATTGTGAGGGCAATCCTTGCCAGTCAGGGCTGTCGTATATCGTTCTGAACTTTGGTCGCCTCCGCGTTTAATCGGGTATTCGTTTCTCACGGGCGTCACCGTTTACATCGGGGGAATCGGATTGATGGCAGTGTCGATTTTCGCGCAGCATGGAGAATTGCCGACTTTTGTTTTGAACTATCAGCGGCTTTGGCTAACGGTCGGAATGGCCGCCGTGGCGGGTATCCCATGGATGATACTTTGGCGATGTCAGTCTATGGTCAGGACCTTTCGACGAGCGCTTGCATCGGGAATCGCATGTGGATGCGGCGCCATAAGTCTCGCCCTCGTTTTTTCTCTTGGGAACCCTGACCCCAATCATTGGCTATTGATGCTGAAGTACGGAGTCTATCTCTGTGCATTCTTTGGACTTTCGAATGTCGTGCTTATGCTCGCATACAACAGGCTTCGCCAACCGCTTCCGATACAAAACGGTACCCTTTGTCCTGGATGCGCCTATAGCCTGATCGGAAATGTCTCTATGATCTGCCCGGAATGTGGGCGCCCCTTCAACTTCGCCGAACTCGCGCCATAGCAACGAATTACGAAGATATACTTCCGCATGCCCTTCCTACACGTGGAAGTGCAGCGAGGTCTTGCTGGAGAAACTCCCGATTTCGCGTGAGTACCTGGCCCGGTCTGTCGCACTGGAGAATATGGCCCTTGCCGGCGAGGCGAAGATCCTCGAATGCGTCCCCGCGAGGATGAACTAGCAGGCGTCAGGGGCCGCATCCAGGAATTGGCGGTTATTTGACCGCTGGGAGTTGAACAGGGAAAATACAGACCGTTTCGGGAGGCTGCCCCCCGGGCAGCCGCTAACAAAGTAAACATGGAATCCGTTTCGACCATGAATGGCCGTTGGGAAATTCCTCGGAGGTTTGAATCATGCAGTCGACAGTGCGACGAACGCGAATGGGCATCTTAATCCTCTGCCTGCTGGCGATACCCATCCTCGGCAACACCAGTTGCCCCCAGGACCTGGACGCGACGGTGTTGAGAATCACGATCGAAGGCGATGGCACCGTCGAGCCCTGCTGCACCAGCCTTCATCGCAGGGGAGACGTGGTGCGCCTGACCGCCACTCCGGCGGTCTCGTGGGTCTTTACGAGCTGGCGCGGCAACGCCGGCGTCGGGCAGACCACCAACCCGGTGTTGGACGTTTTGATGGACCGGGACAAGGACATTATCGCCCGCTTTGATGTAAGGCCGCCGAATCCGCTGGATTTGAAAGCAATCGTTCCCGCCGACGGTGCGGAGATGCCAAACGAGGGCGCGAAAGCGGCGAGCCCGTAGGCCCTTCGGTTTCCGTATCGGCGTTGGGTGTTTTCGGGCGGTGGTTCGTCAGTGACGGATTCGCCGCCCTTCCTTTGCGCTACAAAAAGTCGGGCCATGGCCACCCTTTGATCGCTGCTTGGTGCTATCATATAATAGTATGATAATAATCAGACAGGAGCCTGCCATGATCCACATGACCGACATCCATCCGCTGACGGATTTTCTGCGAAACCACAAGGAGCATATCGAACGGCTGAAGAAGCGCGGGCGTGCGGAGCTCTTGACCGTCAACGGCAAGGCAGAGATCGTCGTGCAGGATGCAGAGGCCTATCAGAAGCTGCTGGAAGCCGTCGAGCGGGCCGAGACGATCGCGGGGATTCGGCGGGGGTTGGAGTCGATGACGCAGGGGAAGGGCCGTCCTGCGGAGGAGTTTTTTGCGGAGTTGCGAAAGAAGCATAAGATTCCCCGCGGATGATACGCTTCCGGGTCATCACGTCCCCATCCGTTGAGGAAGAAATTAACGACGCTCTCGTATTCATTGCGAAGCATTCACCGGAAAACGCGCTGAAATGGGCCAATCAAATTGAAGACGCGATACTTTCGCTGAAGGAAGTGCCGGAGCGATGTCCGCTCGCGCCTGAATCGGAAGAATTCAACGTCGCAATTCGGCACCTTGTCATCGGAAACTACCGCGTCCTGTTTACTATTCGCGGCGACGAGGTTCATGTTCTACACGTCCGACACGGCGCGCGAAGGCCGATCGATCCGCTCGATAATTAAGTTGTGCGATTACGGCCGCTTATCCTGCGCCTTGCCCGTCATCGGAACGAACTGGACCGGCGCGACCGATTCCTTCTTCAGAGTGCCATCTTTCTCCTTGCGCAGAAGGATCAGTTCCTGACCGGTCCACAGTGAGCCGACGGGGATGCACATGCGGCCGCCGGCGGCGAGTTGCTTGATCAACGCAGGTGGCGGGTCTTCGGGGGCGCAGGTGACGATGATTGCGTCGAACGGGGCCTCTTCGGGCCAGCCGAGATAGCCGTCGCCGATGCGGACGTGAATATTCTTGTAGCCTCGTTCGCGCAGGATGTCGATCGTCCGTTTGGCGAGTGGCTCAACGATTTCAATCGTGTACACCTTTTCGGTCAGTTCGGCGAGGACGGCGGCCTGGTATCCCGAGCCGGTGCCGATCTCCAGCACTTTCTCGCCCGGCTTGATCGCGAGGAGCTGGGTCATCAGCGCGACGATGTAAGGCTGCGAGATCGTTTGGTCCCAGCCGATGGGCAGGGGGCGGTCGTCGTAGGCGCTGCGGGCGGAGTCTTCGGGCACGAACCAATGCCGTGGGACGTTGCGCATCGCGGCGAGCACGCGCGCATCGCGGATGTCGCGGGCGGCCATTTGTTGATCGACCATACGACGACGCTCGGTTTGGCGCTCCGTCGTCCGCGGGAGACCGGCGGGACTCGTGGTGGTAGATGCGGTCGGGCCCGATGGGGGGGGCGGGGCAGAGTTTCCGGCGGATGGGCGGCATTGCGGCCACGCAGTGTGGAATAGCGCGATCATGAAAACCACCCCCGATCGAGAAAAGAGACGGCACGAATTGGAGATCACATACAAGCGATTGGTTCTTGGATTCGCGGGCATTGGGCGCCTCCGCGAAAAGGTGCGAGAGAGGATTTTCGCACCGCCATCAACCCCAGCATAAGCCTAGCCTGCCACCGCCGCCTTTTCCTCCGCGGACGGCCTAAACGCCTTCGCATCGTGGACGTCCTGATTCATCACGTCGGAGTAGATCTTGCCGTCGCGGAAGAAGACGACGCGCTGGGTATAGAGAGCGATGTCGGCCTCGTGCGTCACCAATGCGATCGTCAAGCCTTCATCGCGGTTGAGTTCCTGCAGGATGCGCATGATCTCGACACCCGTTGCCGTGTCGAGGTTGCCCGTCGGCTCGTCGGCAAGAACGAGGACCGGACGGGTGACGAGGGCGCGGGCAATGGCCACGCGCTGCTGCTGGCCGCCGGAGAGCTGGTTACTCTTATGTTGAACACGGTCACCCAGGCCGACGCGATCGAGCATCTCCATTGCGCGGCGGCGGCGCTCGGCGCGGCGCAGGCCCTGATAAGTGAGCGGCATGGCGACGTTGTCGAGGACGGTTGTGCGCGAGAGGAGATTGAAGCTCTGAAAGACAAACCCGATGCGGCGGTTGCGCAGCCGGGCCAAGTCGCGCTTGGAAAGGCGACCGATTGGTTGTCCGTCCAACTCATAGTCCCCGCGATCGGCCCGATCCAGACAGCCGAGCAGGTGCATGAACGTCGACTTGCCCGACCCGCTGGGGCCCATGATGCCGACGAATTGACCGTGCTGGATCTCCAGGCTGACGCCGCGAACGGCCGGGACGTCGATCTCGCCGATGTGGTAGGTCTTGTGAATGTCTCGAACGCGGATGAGCGGCCGACCATTGCGGTCGTGGGAATGAGCGGGATGGGAAGCATCGGCGTTCATGGGCGCCCTAACCGCGCGGCGGGCGCATGGACTGCATGGGGTTGGCCCGCGCGGAGTCCCTCCCCTGCCAGGCACGCTCGGTGATGACGGCGCTGCCCTCCTGAAGACCGCCGGCCACGAGTTCCGTATAGGCGCCGTCGGACAGGCCGATCTGCACCTGCATCGACTTGGGCTTCTTCTTTTCAACGACATAAACAGTGGGCACTCGCGCGCCGCCGCGGTTGCCTCGCGAAGCCGTGGCGGAATCCGGTGGATTGGGATTGAAGCGGAGGGCGGCGTTGGGGATGCGCACGACGTTGGCGACCTTGGCCACTTCGAAAGTGACGTTTGCGGTCATTCCCGGCCGCAGGGCGTAATCCGGATTGTGGACTTCGATGAGCGTTACATAGGTCACCACGCCGTCGAGGATCGTTGCGTTGTAACGGATCTGCGAAATCTTCCCGGTGAACGTGCGGTTCGGGTAAGCATCCACCCGAAAGGTCGCCGGGCGGCCCTCGGCGATCAGACCAATGTCGGATTCGGCGACATTGGCGTTCACCTGCATCCGCGTGAGATCGTTGGCAATAAGGAAAAGTTCCGGCGCCTGGAGCGAGGCCGCGACGGTCTGCCCGACGTCGATGTTTCGCGAGATGACGACGCCGTCGATGGGGGAGCGAATGATGGTCCGATCGAGATCGACCTGGGCTGAATTTCTGCTCGCTTCGGCGGCCTCGACGCCGGCCTGCGCGGCGTGCCAGGCGGCCAGCGCGGCATCCTCGGCGGCCTGGGCGATCAGGAACTCATTCTCGCTGGCGTTGCTCTTGTCCATCAGCTCCTGGATGCGCTTTCGCTCGCGCTGAGCGTCCTTATGACGGACACGGGCCTCTTCCTCGCGGGCCTTGGCAGTGAGGACTTCCGCCTTGGCCTGGTTGAATGCGGTCTTGAAGCGGTCGGGGTCCAACTCGGCAAGGACAAACCCCGCCGGGACCTTGGCATTGAAGTCCGCGTACCATTTCAGGATATTTCCGCTGACCTGCGAACCGACGATGACCTTGGTGACCGGCTCGATGGTACCGGTCGCGGAGACGGTCTGAGTAATGTCACCGCGGTCCAGTTTTTTGAGGACAAAGGTGTCGGAAGGGGACTCTGCGACGTACTTGTTATAGCCGATCCAGCCGCCCGCCCCAAGGGCCGTAACTGTAAGGATAATGCCGAGACTCTTCATGGCTACTGTGCGGTCCCATTCCCCGGAACCGGCCGACGACCATCGACGACCGCTCCCCGCCATCCCAAGCGCCACATTATAGTGCTTTGTTGGGGACCGCCAAAGGCGGAGGAATTTCGCGGACTCGGTTGTCGTGGGGAAGGGGCGGCGGTAAGCTGGCGGGCGATCCCATGAGAATTTTGCTCGATGACAAGGGGATCCGGCAGACCCTCGAGCGCCTGGCGCGCGAGATCGCCGGTTCTATTCCGCCGGACTGCGCCGTGGGGCTGATCGGGATTCGGCGGCGCGGGGACGAGTTGGCGCGGCGGATTCTGCCGATTCTGGCGACGGAGGGCGTTCGCGATGTCGCTTATGGTTGCCTGGACATCACGCTGTATCGCGACGATCTGGCGGAGATCGGCCCGGCGGCTGTCGTGCGGACGACGGAGATCGAGTTTGATGTGGGCGGACGATACATCGTCCTCGTGGACGACGTGCTTTACACGGGCCGGTCGGTTCGGGCGGCGCTGGCGGCCATCAACGATCTGGGACGGCCGAAGGCGATACGCCTGGCCATCCTGGTCGATCGCGGGGGACGAGAGCTGCCCATCCAGCCGGACTTTGTGGGAGTGAAAACGAAGTCCGAGACGGAGCATGTGACGGTGCGGCTGATCGGAAGCGACGGCGTGGATCGCGTGGAGGCGTCGGAATGAGCGGCACGGTCAATCCCGCGGAGCAGGTTCGCCGGACCGTATCGGAGGCGGGTGCGGCGTCGCGCGAGGCGGTGGCGTGGCCGCATCGCAATTTGTTGGGGCTGGAGGACCTGAACGCCGAGGAGATCCGCACGATTCTGGAGACCGCCGATGCGTTTGAGGATGTGTCGACCCGGAGCGTGAAAAAGGTGCCGGCGCTGCGGGGGCGGGTGGTCGTCAATCTCTTCTTCGAGGATTCGACGCGAACGCGAACGAGCTTCACGCTGGCGGCGCAGCGGCTCTCCGCCGACGTGATCGATTTTACGTCCAAAGACAGCTCGGTCAGCAAGGGAGAGACGCTCCGCGATACGGTACGGAATATCGAGGCGATGGGCGTCGATCTGATCGTCTGCCGCCATCCCGCGGCGGGCGCGCCGCATCTCGTCGCGAAAAACGTGAAGTGCAGCGTCATTAACGCGGGCGACGGGCGGCATGAACACCCGACGCAGGGACTGTTGGATATTTACACGATCCGGCAGGCCAAGGGACGGGTCGACGGGCTCAAGATAGCGATCGTCGGCGACGTCGCGAACTCCCGGGTGGCACGGTCGAATCTCTATGGTCTGCTCAAACTTGGGGCGCAGGTGACCCTGGTCGGCCCGACGACGCTGGTGCCGCGCACATTCACGCAATTGGGGGCGAGGATCTGCCACGATTTCGACAGCCTGATCGGCGAATTCGATGTGATCAACATGCTGCGGATTCAGAGCGAACGGATCGCGTCCAATGTGTTTCCCAGCTTGCAGGAATATTCGCGGTTGTTTGGGCTGACGACGGAACGAATGAAGCGGGCCAAGCCGGATGTCCTGGTGATGCACCCGGGGCCGATCAACCGCGGGATCGAGATGTCCGCCGACGTGGCAGACGGCCAGCAGAGCGCGGTGCTGCGCCAAGTCACCAACGGATTGGCGGTGCGCATGGCGGTGATGTTTTTGTGCAAGCAGGCGTCCGAGCACCCGTAACAATCCTGTCATTCTCCCATCCCTTTTTTCAATACTGGCAACGCCAAAAGTGCGGTTTTTGTCTTTCGGACCTGTTATGCCTTTTTGAAGGGCGCGTCAGTCCGCGCGGTCATAATTCAATTGAACAGACTTCACAGGTTTTTTTTCGAGGACGGCGCATGGACGAGCAAATCAACCAATATCAAGGCTGGGCCGGTATCCGTAGCTGGAGCCGACCGTCGGGCCTGCGCGGCGGCGATTTCATCCTTCGCCACGAAACGGCGCAGTCGTTGACCGTCATGCTCGGCGACGCCTGCGGCCATGGAGACGCCGCCGCCCACGTCACAGCCTTTCTTGAGCCCATCCTCAAACGAGAGATGGCTGGCAGCGTAGACGAGACCGTGCTGCGGCGATGGAACAGAATGGTCTATCGCCGCTTCAGCGTCGACAATTTTTTCGTGTGCGTCACGATGATGCACCTGGATTTCGGGACTCAATTGCTGACAATGATCAACGCCGGCAATCCGGACGTTTTGGTCCGACGGGCGGCGAGTGGCGTCGAACACTATCGCGCCACCGGCATGCCGCTGGGCGTGCTCGACGACATGGAATGGCGGCCGCCCAAGGCCCAGTGCACGAGATTAGGCGCTCACGATTACGCCGTGGGATTCACGGACGGCCTGTTGGATTGTGTCGGAAGGGATGGAGATCGATTTGGGCTGCGGCGTGTATGTACCGCGCTGCATCAGAGGCCGGGGGGCGTCTTGCGGGCCATGCGTCGCAGCCTTCGCGTATTTGAGTCGCCGACGGCGGAGCAGGATGACTTGTCGATGTTGATCTTGTGCGGCGGCGGTCGGGCGGCGGCGTGAACGGGGGCCAGAAGCCCTCGTTTCTCGGGCGGGTGTGGAAATTCTTTCCTTCGTTGAATTCTATCGATAGCCTACGTAAAATGGCGGAGTCATGACGCTCAAGATTGACCTGCCGCCTGAACTCGATCGATTTGTAGCGCAGCGCGTCGCCAGCGGCGATTACGAAACGCCGTCCGAGGTGCTCCTTGCCGGTCTTCGGCTGCTCGAGGAACAGAAGGCGGAAGAAAAGTTGGGGAAAGACGAAGTGCGACAAAAGATACAGGATGGAATTGATCAGGCGCGGCGGGGCGAACTGGTGGATGGCGAAGAAGTGATGAGAAGGTTGAAAGGTCACACCTAAGCAAGTAGATTCGTCGGCCTATGCGGGGTTTTGCCCTCACACCTCTCGCCGAATCCGATCTAACCGAAATCCGCGATTATTTGAAAAAACAGAGCGAGGAGGCTCCGAGGAGGGTCTTGGATGCCTTGCACGAAGCGATGATGCGCCTGGCCGAAATGCCCGACCTTGGCCACCTGCGCGATGATTTAACGGATGAGCCATTTCGCTTCTGGTCCGTGTTCTCTTTCCTGATAATCTATCGCCCCGAGACCGACCCTTTGCAAATCGTCCGCGTTCTGCATGGAGCGCGTGACCTAAAGTCGCTCCTTGGTGCAAAGACATGAACACGGAACTGCGAATTGCCGGCGGCCGCGTCATCGATCCATCACAAGGGATGGATCAAATCGCTGACGTCGAAATCGCCTACGGCAAGATCGCCGCCATCGTCCCGTCTAATTCGAGTGCACCTTCGCCCCTCAAGCCTCAAGCCTCTAGCCTCAAGCCTCAAATCATCGACGCCACTGGCAAGATCGTCTGCCCCGGCCTTATCGACATGCACGTGCACCTGCGCGAGCCCGGCAATGAGGATGAAGAGACGATCGCGACGGGCAGCGCGGCGGCGGTCGCGGGGGGGTTCACGTCCGTCGCCTGCATGCCCAACACGGAGCCGGCGCTGGATACCGAGGCGATGATCGAGTTCGTGTACCGCCAGGCGGCGCGGGCCGCGCGATGTAATGTCTACCCCATCGGAGCGATTACGAAAGCACGTGCGGGCAAGGAACTCGCCGAGATGGGCCAGATGGTCCGCGCAGGGGCCGTCGCGTTCAGCGATGACGGATGCGGCGTCGCCGATGCGGCGGTCATGTTCCGGGCGCTGCAATACGCGGCGATGTTCAACAAGCCCGTTATCCAACATTGCGAAGACGCCAGCCTGGCCGCGGGCGGCTGCATGAACGCGGGGCTGACGGCCACGCGCCTGGGGTTGCCGGGCAGCCCGGCGATCGCCGAAGAGGCCATGATTCAGCGCGATCTGCTGCTCGCCCGGGAAACAGGGGCGCGGTATCACGTCGCGCACATTTCCACGATGGGCAGCGTGGAGCGCGTTCGGCAGGCCAGGCGCGAAGACGTCGCGGTCACGACGGAAGTGTGCCCGCATCACCTGCTGCTGACGGAAGAGAACGTCCTGGGATACGACACGAATTACAAGATGAATCCTCCGCTGCGCGGGCGGCGCGATATCGAGGCCTGTATCGCGGGCGTCGTCGATGGGACGATCGATTGCCTCGTGACAGACCACGCGCCGCATGCACGAGAAGAGAAGGAGCTGGATTTTCAGAACGCCCCCTCCGGGATTGTCGGGCTGGAAGTCGCCCTGGGCCTGTTCATTAAGGCGTTGGTAATCCCCGGTCACCTGGATTGGCCGGAGTTGATTCGGCGAATGAGTACAAACCCCGCTCGACTACTGGGAATCCCCAAGGGCACGCTGGCAGTTGGGGCCGATGCGGACGTCACGATCATCGACCCGAACCTCAATTGGATCGTCGAAACGGCGAAATTCCGTTCCAACAGCCGTAACTGTCCCTACGACGGACTTCAACTGAAGGGCCGAGCCACCCATACCATCGTTGCCGGAATTCCACAGCATGGGGTGGAGACCTCCGCAACCGTGCCTGTTCCGTGAGTCGTGTGCGACGTTACACATTCGCACCCGGTGTCACGAATTCTTAACAAATTCTGTGACAGATCGGGTAAAGCGTCTCCGAACACAGGGTGTAGTTACGCCCCCTCAAGGGAGGGGCCTTGAAGCCCTCCGCCGGCCCGAAATAGCCGGTTAGGACTAATCCGTACCAGGAATTATTATTGACCCTTTTTGGGGGTATGTTACAATATCGCTTGGCTGAAGAGTCGTTCACGACTTTTTCAAGGCGCGGTCAAGTCGGCGGAAGGACCGATCGAGTCGCAAATCAAATTGGCGATGCGATCGGTGAATCGGGAGTGTGGGAAGGGAAGCCTCACAGGTGCTGGTGAAGACCGGCCTCTCATGCGGCTGGTGACCGGGCCTGTCTGAAAGGTGTCGTGCAACGCGGGGCCTTGGCCCTGTGTTCGTCGCTTTGATGTAACGAAGCGGCGACGTGATGTCGGCCCTGAGCATGGAGACCCACCAATGCCCGCCCATCCGCCAACTCCCATCCCCGTCGGATCCCCTCATCTTTCCGTCCCGCCGTTGTTCGATCGCTGGGGGATTACGTCGCGTTCCACCGCGCGGCTCGATAACCGCGATTACGACCGGAGGGAGGCCCGCTGCGATGTGTGGCTGATCGATCTGTCCGCGCAATCGATCTTGCGCTGCAGGACGAACAACATCTCCGATGCCGGCCTGCACGCGATCGCCCCGGTCGGTTTCGGCCTGGCGGTCGGCCAGCGCTACGAGGTGCGCCTCGCCCCGCCCAATACCACGCCGCGACCGCTCTCCGAGCAGTGGGCCAAGTCGCTCGGCTATGCGACGGTCGTGCGCACGGAGATCCATGTGGCCGACGATAACTCGGATCACGTGGGCTTCGCGGTGCGGTTCGATGTTCCGCAGCTCCTGCCGATTCACTAGGCGTCAGGCATCGTTGCCCAGACTCACTTCTACTTGTAAATGAGCGGGTAGTTTCCCGGATTGGATAGACTTTCCAGTTCGAGATCCACGTCGAGCTGCGGCCAGCGCAGATAGGATTTCCGCACCAACCTCACATTCTGAATTTCCTTGACACGAGCATCCCGAAACCAGGGGAATTGATCGTAATCAAGAAAGTACTCTCGTCCCATTACAAAGAGCCAAATACCCCAGCGCGTGATATTCTCCACGCTTACGCTAGGGGACTTGGAAGTGCGTTTTCCATTTCTCAAGGAGGGCATTTTTGTTCAACTCAACAATCCGCTGAATCTTTCTCAATTCCACCGGTTTCATCTTCTTGTTCAAGGCAAGGGAGACGGCTGGTTCCAACCAAAACTTGGCCTCTCCTGATCCCGACTCCACATGAACGTGCGGGCGTCGCTCCTCGCGAGAGAAGAAATAGAAGCGATACGGTCCATCGCGGAGTACCGTTGGGCTCATGCTCTCCTTGAGTCTAGTCGATTCGCCCGCCCTAAATCAAAGATTTCCCACTCATTTCAATGGGTTGTTCGATCGCCCCCATCGTTATCAGCGTCGGGGCAATATCCGCCAGGCGGCCGCCTTCGCGGAGCTTGCGGCCTGTGAGGCTGTTGTCCACGACGATCAGGTCCACGTCGTACGTCGTGTGGGCTGTGTGCGGGCCGCCGGTCGCGGGGTCGATCATCTGCTCGCAGTTGCCGTGGTCGGCGGTCACGATGGCCGCGCCGCCCTTGGCGAGGACCGCATCGACCACGCGGCCGACGCATTCGTCGACGACCTCCACCGCCTTGATCGCCGCCTGCAGGTTGCCCGTATGACCGACCATGTCGCCGTTGGCGTAATTCAAAATGTACAAGTCATGCTGGTCCGCCGCGATTCGGCGGAGCATCTCCTCGGTCACACCGTACGCGGACATCTCCGGCTTCTGATCGTAGGTGGTGACGTCGCGCGGGCTGGGGACGATCTGGCGATCCTCGCCCGGAAACGGCTCGTCGCGGTAATCGTTGAAAAAGAAGGTGACGTGCGGGTACTTTTCCGTCTCCGCGCAGCGAAATTGGCGTAGTCCCAGCTCGGCGGCGTATGCCCCGAGGATATTCTTCATCTTCTCCGGCCGGTCGAACGCCAGCTTCACCGGCAGGCCCGTCTCGTATTCGCACATCGTGCAATAGTAGAGATTTTCGATCTTCGGCCCGCGATCGAAGCCGTGTAAGTATGGATTGAGCGCCGGTGGACCTTTGAATTCAGTTGAATGGGCGGAAGCATCGCTCGCGTTTTTGAGAGCAAATGGAAACTCGTCGTATACAAAAGCCTTCGTCAGTTCGCGGGGCCGATCACCTCGAAAATTGAAGAAGATTACCGCATCTCCCGACTTGATTCGGCTTCTCGAGAACTCTTCACCCGGTCCGGTGGTAATCGATGGCGTAATGAACTCATCACCCTGCATGGAATCGGAGCTTGGCTTTTCGTAGTAGCTGGCGATGGCGCAGTCGGCGTTGTTAAACGTCGGGTACTCGCAACAGGTCGATCGACCTTGAACCAGCATGTCGTAGGCACTCTGCACACGGTCCCACCGATTATCGCGGTCCATTGCATAAAAGCGCCCGACCACGCTGGCAACCGGGTTGATGCCAAAACGCTTGCACTGCTCTTCAATCTGTTCGAGGTAATCAACCCCCTTGTTCGGCGGCGTATCGCGGCCGTCGGTGATGGCGTGAATCCAGACACGGTCGCCCTCGAAGCGCAGCTTCACACTCAATTCCATCAATGCGTACAAGTGATCGAGAGAGCTATGCACCCGTCCGTCGCTGCACAGGCCGATGAGATGGACACATCCCCCCGTCGAACGGGCATGGGCAAACGCGCCCCGGAGGGCGGGGATATCGAAGAATGTCTTATCGCGGATCGACCGCGTGATCCGCATCTGTTCCTGGTCGACGACTCGACCGGCCCCGATGTTCTGGTGGCCGACTTCGCTGTTGCCCATGACGCCGTCGGGCAGACCGACATCCTCTCCGCTGGTGTGGATTTGCACCCAGGGATATGTCGCGCAGAGCCGGTCATTGACCGGCGTTCGGGCGAGGTGCACGGCGTTGGCGTGGTTCCATTCGGGGTAGGGATTGTGCCCCCATCCGTCGCGGACGATGAGCAGAAGCGGGCGCTTGGCGAGTTGCGGCAAGGGGCGATGTCCTTTCAAGCGAGATTCTAGCCGGACCGCGATCGAGATGGAACTCGCGTCGGGAATTGACGTTATAGACCGCAGCGCGCACCAAAGACAGACAACCGCCGGAGTGATATGCTCTGGGGAGCTGGAGAGCGGAGCCCTGTGTCGGATATCTCACCTGACGGAAATTTTTTACAGCGTCTTAAGACGCTTCTGATCGGCGGGGCGCGGAGCCCCCAGGACCGCGAGGTCTTTCACAAGCTCACGCTGGCGGCTTTCTTCGCGTGGGTCGGGCTCGGCTCCGACGGCATGTCGTCGTCTTGCTACGGCCCGGAAGAAGCGTTCCTCGCCCTCGGCGAACACAAGTTCCTGGCTATTTTCGTCGCCCTGGCATCGGCCATCACGATCTTCGTCATCAGTGCCAGCTACTCGCAGATCATCGAACTCTTCCCGTCCGGCGGCGGCGGATATGTCGTGGCCAGCAAGCTCGTCTCGCCGACCGTGGGCATGGTGGCGGGCTGCGCGCTGCTCATCGATTACGTCCTGACCATCTCGATCTCCATCGCCGCCGGGTCCGACGCACTTTTTTCGTTCCTGCCCATGGAGTGGAGCGGCTACAAGCTCGGGTTCATCGTCGCCAGCCTGGTGGCCATGATTCTCCTGAATCTCCGCGGCGTGAAGGAGTCCGTCGCTCCGCTCGTCCCCATCTTCCTCGCCTTCCTGCTCACCCACGCCATCGCGATCCTCTATGGGATCTTGACCCACTTGCTGGATTTTCCGGTGTTGGCCAACAAGACCGTCAAGGACCTGAGCAGTACCCACGCGGAACTGGGTCTTTGGGGAATGCTGGTATTGATGTTGCGCGCCTACAGCATGGGCGCCGGCACGTTCACCGGCATTGAGGCGGTGAGCAACGGACTCACGATTCTGCGCGAGCCGCGCGTCCAAACAGCCAAGAAGACCATGCGGTACATGGCGATCTCCTTGGCCCTGACGGCGACCGGGCTCATGCTCGGATATCTCCTGTATGAGCTGGAGTCGGAGCCGGGAAAAACGCTCAACGCCGTACTGATGGAGAAGATCACCAGGACGTGGAACCCGAGCGTGGCGTGGGTTTTCGTCTTTGTGACGCTTCTCTCCGAGGCGACGCTCCTGGTCATTGCCGCCCAGACCGGCTTTCTGGACGGTCCGCGGGTCCTGGCCAACATGGCCGTCGATCGCTGGTTTCCCACGAAGTTCGCGACGCTCAGCGACCGCCTGGTCACTCAGAACGGCATCATGCTCATGGGCGGGGCGGCTCTGGTGACCATCTGGTTCTCCGGTGGCTCGGTCCGACTGCTGGTGGTGCTTTATAGCATCAATGTGTTCATCACGTTCGTCCTGTCGCAGCTCGGTATGGTTCGGCACTGGCTACAGGTACGCAAAACGGAGCCCAACTGGATTCCCAAGCTGTTAATCAACGGCAGTTCGTTCCTCCTGACCGCGCTCATCCTCGTCGCCGTCGTGGTGCTCAAGTTTCATGAAGGCGGCTGGGTGACCATCCTAATCACGGCGACGCTGATCGTCGTCGCCCTGCTGATCCACCGCCACTACCGGCAGACCCTGCGGCTGCTGGGCCGCCTGGACGACCTGATGGCAACGGCCGTGGCCAAGGCCGACGAGGCCCCCGTCTCGATTCCCCCGTTTAATCCGGACGGTAAGACGGCGGTGATCCTGGTGAACGGGTTCAACGGTCTGGGACTCCACACGCTGCTCAACGTCGTCCGGCTGTTTGGGAAGCACTTCCAGAACTTCGTGTTCGTTCAGGTTGGCGTGGTGGACGCCGGCAATTTCAAGGGCGCCGCGGAGATCGAACACCTTCAGCGCAAACTCGAGTCGGATCTCGAACGCTATGTGCGCTTCGTCGGCAAGCAGGGATATTTTGGCAAGGGCATCTGCTCGATCGGCACGGAGGTGATTGACGAAATCAGCGCCCTGGCCCCGAAGATCGTCGCGGAATTTCCCGGAGCGGTCTTCTTCGCCGGGCAACTCGTCTTCGCCCGCGAGTCGTTCGTCACCCGCTGGCTGCACAACTACGTCGTCTTCGCGATTCAACGGCAGCTCTACCCGCAGGGGATTCCGTTCGTGATTTTGCCGATTCGCGTGTAGTAGTCCGTCGGTCACGGATTCCAGGGCACATCGGCGACGCCCACGAAGTGGTTCGCCATCCGCGCCCAGGCGAAAAAGAGGTCGCTGAGGCGGTTGAGGTAAATGATGATTTCCGGGTTGATGGGGGTTTGACCGGCGAGCGTGACAACGCGGCGCTCCGCGCGGCGGCTGACGGTGCGGCAGAGGTGCAGGTGGGCGGCGAGGGGCGAGCCACCGGGCAGGACGAAGGTCTTCAGGGGCGAGGCGGCGGCCGCGGCTTCGTCGATCCATTGCTCCAATCGATGCGATTGCTCCGGTGCGACGTGCGGGATCTTTTTCGCCTGCGCGGCGGCGGCCGGCGTGGCCAGCTCGGCGCCCAGGGTGAACAGCTCGGCCTGAACCTGCGTCAGGCGCATGTGCAAGTCGTCGAATTTTTCGCGCTCGGCCGCCTGACCGATGGCGCAGATTGTCAGGCCGATCCAGGCGTTGAGTTCGTCGATGGTGCCGTAGGCCTCGACGCGAAGATCATCCTTGCGGACGCGCGAACCGTCGAAAAGCCCTGTCCCGCCGTCATCGCCGGTCTTAGTGTAGAGTTTCACGGAAAGGCCACCTTGAAGTCCGCCCGGCCGAACGTTCCGATCATGGTCAATCATGGCACAAGAAAAAGGGCCGCGCGTCAATCTGACGGCGGCCCTTTTCGGGTCAGTTTAGGAAAAGCAAGCCGGGGCACAGGCCTCCGGTGCTTATTCTTCGTCGCCTTCCGGCTCGGCGGCGGGCTTTTCTTCGCCGCCCTCTTCCTCGCCGGCCGCGGCGTCATCGCCCTCTTCATCGAAGTCCTCGTCCTTCGCCGAGGCTGAGTATTTCTCCATCGCCTCCTTGGCGGCCACGACCAGCTTCATCGGCACGACGAAATCGAAGCGGGTGACGCTCTTGTCCTGTACGGAGGTGGCCATCGCGACGGGGGCGTTGAGGGTCGGGGCATCGATGGGAAACTCCTCCTCCTCGCCGACCAGCTTCGCGCCGGCCTTAAACGTCTGGAGGATGCTATCGACGGCGATAAAGCACTCGCCGCTTCGCGGTGATGGGAGCTGGCCGGACAGATCGACGATGCCCTTGTCGCCCGCGAGAGAATCGCCCTCGGACTTCACGGCACCGCAGACCGTCCCGTAGCGTTTCTCGCCGCCGCCATAGACGATCGCGATGTGCTTGTCGTCGACTGCCCCGAAGCGCACGACGCACTCCTTCCCAATGATTTTCTGGGCCTTGTCCACGTCGTCCTTGCTGGCCTCGCCGCGCTCGGCCAGTTCGGCGACATTGATGGTGATCGTGTCGACCTTCTTGCCGTCGATCGTTTCGCCGTCGGCCGCGTGGACGATGCTCTTCTTCAGGGCGACGAAGTCCTCATCCTCCGAGGCCTTCCAGACTTTCGTGTACAACCCGCGAACGCCCTCGACAAAGGCCTTCGAGTCCCCGACTTCCGCGACGATTGCGGCGCCGAAGAGGCCGTCCGAGCCCTCAGGCAGGGCGGAGATACTGAGGGCGTATTGGCGAATGGACTTCTGGAGTTCGATCAGGTCCTTTTCAATGCTCTCGATCGCGGCCACATCGATGCCGGGGGGGCTCATCATCTTGATCGCGTTCGAGATGCCTTTGGGATCGGAGAATTTGTCCTTGTGTTCGCTCTGGGTCGCCAGACCCCCAAAGGAAAAGAGGAACTTCTCTTTGGGTAACATCGCCAACAGCGCGTCCGTCGTGTTTTTCTCGTCGGCCGCCAGTTTCTGCAGGTCGCTGTCCTTCACCGGGCAGACCAGCATTCTGAGGGAAAAGCCTTTGGGGTCGACGCCGATGGAGATATCAAACGCGGCGATCTCGCTGAAGAGTTTGACGAGCTGCTTGACCGTCTTCCCCTCGGGATCCTGTGCGGCCATCATCATCTGGGCCATGGGCATGAACATGTCCTTGTAGGCGTTCACGACCAATTGCACGGAGATGCTGAGATAGATGTCGCTGTCGTCGATGACCGCGGCGCGGGCCTTGGCAAAGTCGTCGCCGAGGGTCTTCTTGGTCTTGGCCAGGTGCGTGACGCTGTCCTTGCCGGGGCCGAGGATGACGATCTTGTTGCGCACGGCGGCGTAAGCGGGTTCGCCCTTGACGGTGCACTTGGAGACTCCGTCCAATGCTTCTTCCGCTTTCAGCTTTTCGAGTAGGGCCTTGGGCTCGCGCGCCGGCACCAGAAGCACCGCGGCATTCTGAGGACTGGAGGGTTCGCCGCCGAATTTCTGGGCGTCCAGCATGACCGCGCAGATCGGGCTGGAGGTATCGACCGCATCGCCCAGCTCAAACATCGCCAGGGCCATCGGCGAAACCTTGTCAGGAATCATAGGAAGCGTCAGTGCTTCCTTGAGCAGCTTGGCCTTCGCATCGACCGTGTCGAGCGAGCGGGCCATGGCGAAGCCCCAGGCGTCCTGCGGGATGATCTCGAGAATGTCCTTCGGCCCCCCGGCGCGGGCGGATGCCAGGGGCGCCGCGGCGACGGTCATGGCCGCAAGCAGGCTGTACACAGCGAATTTCCGGAAAAACATAGGTCGGCTCCTTATTGGCTCAAAAACGGTGTTCAATGAAAAACACGATAACGGCTGGAGACGGGAGATCATCCATTAACGGACGATTTTGGTCAAGTCGCCACGGACGACTAGGGATCAGTATGGATGATGGTCTTTTCTTTGATCTTGGTCCCCGACATCTTGGTCAATGCCTGGGGCATTTCCCGGGCCAGCTTGAAGGTCTTGACGGCGTCCTGTGCGTCCATGGCCAGTTGACCGCAGATTGAGGATGGCCGGACGATGGCGGCCCAGCCGATCAAGCCCTGCGAAGGAGCGATGGATGCAGCGGCCGGAGTCGGCGTCTCGCCACTCTTCGCTTCGCAATGCTCTGATGCCAGATAGGGCACGGCAGCCAGTGTATTTTCGAGATCAAAGACGATAGCGAGATGCGGTTTGGCTGGAAGTCGGCTGAGGATGCGCTGGACTGCGGGATCCTTGTCCACTCGATCTTCGGCCAGGTTCTTGACGCGATCGATGACGTTGGTCGGCGGTTCGGCGAAGGTGTAGAGGACTCGATGGGGACCGGCCGCGGCCTGCTGATAGCGCACCTTCGGGCCGTACACCTTGCACAATTCCACCCTTATTTCCCTGGGGGTCTGCCCGGGCTCGAAGTTGAGTTCCATGAGGTCAACGCCGCGATCGTGTCGCGGCTTGAACTTTCCGGAGCAATGAGCGCCGGGCAGGATTGCGGACATCGCCTCGTTGGAATTCTCGTGCAGGAAGCAAAGCTGCTTCAGCGCCGAGGCGGAGTCCTCCACGGCGTATCCACCCATCAGCTCCAACGGCAGCGGGCGGCCCGGCTGTGCGGCGACCATGAAGGCGGAGCCGCGGACCTGGCCATAGCACTCGTCCATCTGCGTGATCAGCCGCCGGCGCGTCTCTGCCGGAATTTTTTTGGCGACGGATTCCATTTCCAGAATGCGCTTGCTCAGCGATGCCGTCAGACACCGGCCCTTGGCACTGCGCCAGTTGGAGGCGGCGAACATCAGGAACGGACGATTGGGAATCATGGCCAAAACGTCGTCCTCGCCGCGCTGCACCTGGGAAAGGTACTGCGCGACCGAGCGGCCGGGCGCGAATTGATGATGATGGTCGAGGCGAATCGTCTCGCGATCAAAGGAAAACGAGAAGCTCGCGGATTCCATCTGATCGATGAACGATCGGGCGCCGCCGGCCAGCCACTCTACCACGGCGGCCGCGTCCTGGCCGTCCTGCGTCTGGGCCGCGACGCTGAGCTTCATCAACCCCAGACCGAGCACCACGAACGGAGTGAGCTTGTCCCGCCAGCGATTCAGGTCCACGCGAACGAAGGCGTCGCTTCGCGCCAGCATGGCCTTCTCGTCGTCGGTCAGGACGCTGAGAATGGATTTTTCCTGCGGGCCCTGCGGGATCATACGGACGCATTTGAGCGATCGGCCCACGAAGGCCGTGCCGCCGCGGAGGGCCATGAACGTTTCACCCTCCGGCCCTTCGCATTTGCGAACGCGCTTGGAGCCGGGCCGGACGGGTTCGAGAAGCGTCGAGCCCTTGGCGGGTCGAAACGCGACGATCATCGACTCACGGCTGAACTCCGGTCGCGCGAAGACCACGACGACCGGCGCCGACGTATCCCATTGGCCGCAGGGCAGATTCAGCCCCAGGCCGACTTCAGGGACATCGAGACCGGCATGGTCCGGGTTGATCTGCTTGAGGAAGGGATTGATCTTGCGGGCGGCCGCATCGAGGTCGCGGAAGACGATCACGCCGGCGACATCGGCCGGGACGTAGAGCAGGGGATCAGCCGCCCGGAGATTGCCGCCGAGGCCGGCGCCGGCGAGTGCGGCAAGCGTTCGTAGGGCGGGAGAGAAGTTCCATCTTTTGCGCCGAGAGCAGTTCGTCATCGTATCGTGCGCCATCCCATTGCGAGGCCAAGTTTTCGGTCGAGTCAGGGCCGAAATTGGCCGTGAATCTAGGGGCCCGGGGGCCGATAGGCAACGGCCATGCCGATGCGAGGGGAGCAGCCCACGGTAGGAAAACGAGGGGACGGGGGAATCCTCACGGCCTTGCAAAGGGGACGACTCCCGATAACCCGTAGTTTAGGACAGGTTCCAGGGGTCTTTTTGGAGGATGGCCATCAGGGCCTTGAGGTCGGCCTGTACCTCGGAACGCGCCTTGTTTCGATCGGAGATGCGGCCCTTTAGTCGGGCGGCTACCCGCTGGGTCGGAGGGGGGACTTTGGAGGCCTTCATTAGCTCATAGATAACCTTCTCAATCTGGTCCGCGGCGGCCGCCAGGGCTGGATAGGCCTCTTCGCCGGTATCGGGGTCAAAAAACCGATCGACGATCGTTTGCAGGAATCCGGCCATGTTGCGCATGAGCAGGGCCTTTTGGTCGACTCCCGCGCCGCCGTAGCAGTCGGTTGCGGCGGCCCAGCCCAGAACATCGCGTCTTTCGTCGCGGCTCCCGCCGGCCAGTTGCTGAAGCCGGCTGGCAAAAATCGTATTCAGCGCGGCCGCCGCGGCGTCGGCGTATTTGAACTTGGGAACCGCGGCGGGGAAGTTCACGGCTTGATAGATGACGCGGAGGACGTGTTCGTTTCGCTCGGCGGCGCCGGCCCGCCCCAACGCTGCGAGGACATCCTCGCACGCCGACTGACGATCGGCGAGTTTTTTATGAAGCGATTGAATGCCGCGCGCGGCGATGAGGCGGATGGCGGCGTTCGACGACTCGAGCGCGGCCGCGTAGGCGGGCGCGGTATTGGCATTGTCCAGGGCGGAGAGGATGTGCAATGCGTCCTGGGCCAGGTCGAACAACGGATTGGTGACGACCGGCCGAAGTTCGTCGGCGCAGATCTCGGCATACGCATCGAGCCCCGCCTTCGAAGCACCCTTGGCCTGTGCGGGTCGGATAAGGCGATCGCGGGCTTCGACGCGGCGCGACTCGTTGGCCCCGGCCTCCGCGAACCGCTTGATGCGCTGCGAAAGTTCCGCCTCCATCGTCGCCCGTTGACGGCCGGAAATCGTCCCGCTCTTCAAGATGGGCTCGAGCACGTCCTGTGCGAACACCGGCGCGCCGGCCAGGACCGGAGCGAGCGCAAAGAACCAAGGGAGCGATCGTCGGCGACTCATCGCGGCAATGACCTGTGGCCCCCACTCGTAAACGCTTTGGCTCGACATCCTCAGGCGAGCGTGGCGGGCTCAACCGGCGCCCAGACCGGCCATGGATCGGCAAGGCGCCGACCCCTTACCCGCCACTCAACCGTATCCGCAGGCAGCCAAGAGTGTCAAGAGGCGATGGAGTGAAAAACGTTGATTTATCGAGTGTTGCGCGCCCCCCGGCGGGCTGCGCGGCTTGAGACGGCGAGGGGGTCCAGATATTATCACCCTATCGGTCGCCATCCTCCGCGGCCGGTCCAGTCGGGAATCGTAATGAAGCCCCACAGCATTCCAGCGCCTGCCGTCCGCCGGCTGAGTCTTTATCTTCGCGAACTCGACAAGCTGAAGAACGCCGGACACGAGCGCGTCTCGTCCAAACAACTCGGCGAGGCGCTGCGTTTCACCGCGACCCAGATCCGCAAGGATCTCGCGTACTTCGGCCAGTTCGGACGGCCGGGCATCGGCTATGACGTGGGGGAGCTGGGCGACTCCATTCGGAAGATTCTCGGGACCGATCGTTTGTGGAACGTACTCCTGGTCGGGGCGGGCAATCTCGGCATGGCCCTGTCGGCGTACCGGGGTTTCTCCAAAAAAGGCTTCAAACTGGTGGCGGTGTTTGATTCGGATGTGGGAAAGGTGGGCCGCCCCGTACCGTCGATGCCGGAGTTGGTCGTGCAATCGGTCGACGACATCGCGGCTGCGGTTCGTGAGAAGGAAATTCGCCTGGCCATCGTGGCCGTCCCCGCGGAATCGGCGCAAAGGGTCGCGGACATCCTGGTGGCGGCGGGAATCCGCGGGTTGCTCAATTTCGCGCCGGTCAGTCTGGATATCGATGCGAATGTGGCCGTGTGCGCCGTGGACCTGGCGGTGCAGCTCGAACAACTCTCGTTTCTCGTTGGCGCGGGCGGGGAATAGCTGGCAAGCGGCGTCGGCGCTGGTCTGCGCGGTCGGTGGGGACTGTAACGAATATGACGGCGGGTTATGGGGTCGCCCCACCGTCGCCATCGTCGGTCGTCCATGTACTTGGCGGAGATTTCGCGTCAAGGCCTTGATTGTTCGGATCGTTTTCCGCTACTATGGGTCTGAGTAGTAAGGAGGAGCGGGCCATTGGGGGGTTCGCCCAGTCTCTTTTAGGGAAGTTGCTCCCGCACGGTTGCTTCGCATACGCCTTCGTGATGAAGGGAGAGTGTGCTTGAGGCGACAAAGGGAAAGGATTGTGAAAATGGGTCCAGTCAAACGCGGGCTCTTGTGCATGCTGGGTCTGGCAACGGCCGTCGTTGCCGCGCCCGCTCAGGCCACTGTGATTCACACGTGGTCGGGGTTGTCGTCCGCGGGTGTGCCGGTTGCCTTTGAGTCCCATCTGACCATCAGCGGCAACACCCTGACCATCAACCTGATCAACGATTCGCCGGTCCACAGCCAGAACCCGAACGATTTACTTTCCAGTTATTACTTTGACGTCGTTTGCAACAACGTGCGCCCCGCGTTGACCTATGTCAGCGCCACCGGGGATGTCTGGTTGACCGACCAGGATGCTCCGGATTCGCTGGTAACGGCGAATGCCAACCTCAAGGCCGTTGTCGCCGGGGATGACACCTGGCAATTCCGGAACATGAATGCGGCATTGTCACCTTTCCTTGGGTTCGGCGTGGGGACCGTCGGCAACAACGGCCTGACGCCCAACAACTTCATGGGCAATATTGTGGATGGTCTGGACTACTCCCTCTACAAAGCGGACGCTTCCACCGCCAATCTTGACAATGATCTCCTTGTGTTGGAAGCGGCGACGTTTGTCTTCAGTGGCGTCTCCGGCTGTGTCGAAACGGATATTATCTCGCCCTCCGCCTTTGGTCTGGGCACCGCCCCCGATAGCCTTCAATACTCCCCGGAACCGGCCACGCTCGCCCTGCTCGCCTTCGGCGGACTGGCCCTGGTGCGGCGGCGACGGTAAGTCCCGCTTTACAAATTGCGTACACAACCGAGCCCCTTGCCTCGCGGTGGGGGGCTTTTTTGTTTGACGCAGTATTAACGAGCTCCCAGCAACCAAAACCGCCATTGCTCCGCCAGAAGCGCTTTGTCGAAGACAAATCCGCAATCGGGGCACGAACCGTGTTTTGGCAAGTCCGTCAGTAGATGGCCGCAGAGGATACATTTTTCGTAATTGAGGCCCTTGAGACTTCGATCAAGGCGGGCGCAGGAGATGAAATAGACGACCATGACGGCGATGATGAGCAACGGACCGAAGCCCATCACAGAACTCTGAAAGGCACGGGGGGTATTGGGTGACGCGACGAGGCCGGCCAGAAATCCAAGCGCCATGATGACCGCCCAGGCGCCGTGTTTCCAAATCTGCCGGGGAACCCCCAGGACGGTCGGGAAAAGATGCCGGGATCGGAAGGACTTGCCCTGAAGATGTTCGGGAGGGGCGATCGATGCAGGGCCCAGCAGAGCGGTCTTCCAAAGTCGCGCCAGTTGCTCTTTATTGTACTCGTAGCCGCATTCCGGGCAGACCGATGCGGTCGGCAGTCCGCGCAGCGAATAACCGCAAACGATGCAGATTTCGTATTTTTCCGCGCTCAGCTGTCGATCCAATCGGCGGGCGGCGCGATAGCGCTCGTAGAGCAGAATTGGTACCGTGAGATTGAGGGTAATAACAAGGGGCCATCGCCAGGGATCGGGCAGGAACAGCGCGAGTAGCCCCACCGACACGAACGCAGGGACAATGACGACATACCGTTTGTGAAAACGGTCCCAGACATGACGGGGGAAGCCGAATACCGTTCGTGAAATTCGCTCGGCCATTATTTTTTCTTACGCGCCCGCAGCTCGAAAGGCTCGCGGCCGAATGATATTGCATAATTCCACCGCCGCTCCAATTGGTCCTTGTCGAAGGCGAGTCCACACTCCGGGCAATGATGTATTCTCGGAAGCCCTTTCAAGGAATAACCTCATACGATGCAGACTTCGTAGTTTGCATCACGCAGTTTCCGGATCAGCCGCCTTCCATTCACCCATCGCAATAAGACGAGGCTGTTGAGAACCAGAGCAGCAATGCCTCCCCACGGCCGGACGGAGGGCAGGTAATACATCAACAGGCACCAAAAAAAGGCAATCACGATAGCGCCAGCGTAGAACCAACGATGGTGCCGTTCCCAGATTTGTCTGGGCATGCCAAAGACCGTTTGTGAGATTCGATCCGACAAGAAGGCCCTCCTTGTCAGAGGATTGTATTTCAAAGCCTGGATTTGTTCACTGTGTCCGGCCGGTAGATCCCATTCGCCCGACGCATGTGGCGCCGCTCGGCGTCGTATCGGCAGCGTCATGAATCGTTCGCCTTTTCAGGCACAGGCCAATGGCGTGTAGGTGTGGAGGTGGAGGGGAGGGGTGGATCGGCGTCAGGCCACTTCGTCCACTTCCGGTGTCGCGGGGGCGAACTTCGCGTCGTATTCCGCCAGGAATTTGTTGTACGCTTTTCCGTTGCCCTTGGCCGGTTCGACGGCGGGAAGCGACTCATGCGACAGTTCGTCGAAATGATTGAGCCGCAGTCGCAGGTCGGCCACGCCCTTGAAGTGGCCACTCTGTAGGAGCCGCACGACGCCTCGCGCTTCCTCTTCGTCTGAATCGGGCGCCGGGGACGGCGGCAATACATCGTCCGTCGTCGTGGGCTCGTCCGTGTCCGTGGCCGGCACGTCGGTCGACACATCGGGATCGACGGGTTCAGCGATGATGTCGCCGACCGTCTCGGGCGTCTCGATTGCCGCGGTCTCATCGGTCGTCGTCTCGTCGGCAAGGAGTTGAAGGAGCGAGTCGGCCAAGATGATCGGCTCGCCCTGCGACGGGGCGGTAAGTCGAGAAAGGCTCGTATTCACAGTAGATGGTTGAAGACGCGACAGAATATCGAAGAGACTCGAGCCGATTTGCATGACCGATCCTCGCCGTTGGAAAACGGAAATCGCCGCCGGGCATTCCTTGCCAGGGATATCGGCCGAATCATGGCATTGATTTTGTTGCTGAGTTTCACGCCGGACGACATCTTTCGGTCCCATAAAGGCTCTGTCGTGCGTGCGGATGTGGATGGCCAAGACGATACTTGTCTCGATCCGGCCGGAGTTCACATACGATGATTTGTCCCTGATACAGGATGGGATGTCCGCCTTATGGGGAGCTACTCCGGCAGGAGTCGCCGCCATCGGGCCGGTGGCGATCGGACCCGCCAGACGCCTCGCGTTCGGTGCGCGTCGGCTCGTTGTCACAGGGCGAACTTCCGCGCGGGCGGCAGGTGGAAATGGGCGCGTACTTTGGAAACTCGCCTTCACGATCCCAGAGGTAATAGACCGGCGGGTCGCCGAGGAGTTGTTGGAAGGCGCGGACGAGTTCGTCGGGTCGGCGGCCCACAGCTCGGAATTTCGAGCCGCCTTGCGTCGTTTCGACATAATCGTGAATCGTCTCCTGCACCAGTCGGCGGACTCGCGGATACCGCGCGATGCGGCTGGCGAAATCCGGGTTGAACGGATCGAGCTTGAGCTGGCGCATCCGTTCAAGCAGGGCCAGGCGACCGCGCGGAACCGGGCAGCGGCCGATCCGCGTCATGCCGGCGCGTTCGAAGACGGGGTTGACGGCCCCCATGACCGCGAGGCATTCGACGAAACGGACGCCGACTTGCGGCAGCGTTCGGCGGACGAACCAGTGGCCCAGTCCGCAGCCGCGGACGTCGGGGTGCATGACGAGGCGGCGGAGGATGCGCAGCTCGCGGTTGAGCCGGCGGATATTGCGGACGAACCGGCCGCCGGTCGCGTGGTTGCGCAGGGCCAGCTCGACGGGGGCGTGGGCGAAGACGACGATGCCGAGCGGCTCGCCGCGCGGGCGCTCGCGGAGCAGGAAGACCTTGTCCACGAAGCCGAGATTGTCGCGCTGACGATAGTGCATGCCCGAGAATAGCTGATACTCGCTGAGACGGCCGGGCTCGATCGTCGCGCGGCGGCGGAGGGAGACGGCTTGGCGGCAGTGTTCCGGACGAAGAACAGCCGAGGGCGGCTGTTCTCCATTCAGCCTGAGGATCTGATTCGGCTGCAGATCGTCGATGAGATCGCCGTGGGAGGACGCGGCGACGAGGATCAGGCGGTGGCGCGTGACAAGCTTGCGGAGGTTGTAGGCGATCGCCCGGGCGGCGCGGCGGTGGAGGGATTCGGCGAATTCGTCGCAGAGGATGATGGCGGGCGCGCGGCCCTCCGGCGAGCTGCCGAGGGTGCGGGCCAGGGCGGCGCGGAACTTCTCGCCGTCGGACAAGTCGGCAAAGCGGCGTACCCACAGTCGCGGCTCGCCCAGACCGCAGGCGGTGAGGATTTCGAGGGCCGTTGAAAGCGGGCGCTGCGGGGCGATGCCATCGACAATCGAGCGATCGGCGGGAAATCGTGCGCCGCCGACATGGACCGCGCCCGGCGACTGTTCAGCGATGGCGGCGAGAAGCGAAGTCTTCCCGCTGCCCGATGGACCGGTCAGGAATGTAATTGTGCCCGGTGCAAGATCGAGCCGCAGACCGTCGGCGATGATGCGCGGCTCGGCGCGATGAGTGATACCGAAGGTGGTGCAGATGTCGCGGACGCGCGGCGTGACGGGGACGTATCCGGGCTCACGAATGACGCGGAGCATAATCGAGCGACCGATGGCGGTGGACATGAAAGGGCCCTCCTTAACACCAAACTTTTACCTAACAAACATAGCACGAGGCGGTGGATAAATCAATATTATTCAATATTTCAATTGGTTATCGGAACTGGCTCGGCCTAAAACTCTCTGCTGACGAGAGATACGGCGATGCCCTGGATGGAAAACTCGTGTGAATTGTCAATAATCATGGGCGGGACGTTGGGGTTGTCGCCGCGGAGGATGATCAGCCGCTTGTCGCCGGTGCCCTCGACGCTGACGCGCTTAAGGGTCGGGCGACCGTCCACGAGGCAGGCACAGATCTTGCCTTGCACGAACTCGGGCTCCACGCCGGGGCGGTAGTCGACGAGGATGATGTCGCCGCGCTTGAGGGTCGGCTCCATCGAATCGAACTCGCAGCGGAGGCAGTAGCGATCGGAGTGCCACAGGTGGCGCAGCACCGGAAACATCTCGAGTTGTTCCTGCGAGCCGGAGGGCGGGCCGTTGGGGATGCTGCCGAACAGCGGTAATTCGCGGGTATCCAGGCGCTGCGGCGCGTCGTGACCCTCGCCTTCGCCGAGCAGGACGGCCTCGGGGACGCCGAGCGCGACGGCGATGGCGCGGAGCATGGTGGGCCGCGGGCGGTGATCGCCTTTTTCAATCGACGAAAGGTAACCCTGGTTGACGTTGGCCCGCGCGGCGAGTTCGGTCTGCGTCATGCCCTGCCGGCGGCGAATCTCGCGAAGGCGCAGACCGAGCGGGTCCGGTCGCGTCGATGTTCGCGGGGAGGTACGCTTGTTCGCCATGGCGCTATGATAACTATTGGGAGGCTATTGGCTACCAATAATACGCCGGCCTCGCGGTCGGGATGACGGACCCTGCAATGGGCGCGGGCCCCGAAGCGTACTACATTGATAACAGTACTTGGGAGCATTTCAGTGTCGACCCGCCGGCAACTCTTCACCGCTTTAGTGATCGGCAGTTTTTGCGCGTTGTCCAACGGTCAGGAGCTTCCGCCGCCCAGCCCGCCCGCTTCACCGCCGCCACCGGAGGCGATCGAGCGATTGATCCGTGATTTGAGCAGCCCGCGCTGGTCGGTTCGAGAGGCGGCGTGCAACGCGCTGATGGACGCGGGCACGTCGGCTTATCGCGGCCTGCGGTCGGAGTTCCGCGAGACGAAGAGCTACGAGGTTCGCAAGCGGATCCGGCAGGTCGCACGGGAGATCTACCTGGCCGAGCACCTGGGCCCGCCGAGGGCGTTTCTGGGAATTTCGCACGGCGGCGTGAATACGCCGGATTCCGGAGACCTGCGCGTACCGCCGTGGGCGTCCGGGCTGCTTCTTCGGGACGTGTTTCATGGCACCGGCGCGGATCGAGCGGGCCTGCTGCGCGGCGATTTGATCATGGCGCTGAACGGCCGAACCGGCACGAAGGACTATCCGGCGATCGAGTTTACGCAGTGGATCGCTTCGCAGCGGCCCGGGACGGTGTGCGTGTTGAACGTGATTCGCGGCGGGCAGGGGGTGCGACTGGATTCGTCGGTCATCGCGGGATTTACGCCCGCCGCCTTTCCCAAGGCGCGTGTGCGCGTAGTTCGCCACGACGATGATCCGCGCGTTCCGTACGAAGCCGCGGGGCTGCTGGTGGAGGATGACACGACGCTAGACTGGAAGCTCAAGAAGGAAGATCAGCCGCACATTGCCAAGGGGGACTTGATCCTCGCGCTCAATGACAAACCTCTTCCATTGGAAGCAACGATTGAGCATTTCGGAAAGTGGTGCCGGGGCAAGCTGCCGGAAGCGGCGCCGGATCCGGCCGCCGATCCGCGGACGAACGCCGCGCCGCCCAAGCCGGGGATGCACTTGTTGCGCGGTGGGAAGGGGTTTGACATGGATGTCACCCTCGGTCGCCGTCCCCCCCATTTGGACCAGTCGATCCGACTGCCGCGCGGGGCCGAACCGTCGGAGCGGGAACAGGCGCTGGCCTCCTTCGCCGCATGGTGGCAGGAGACGTTTGATCCGCAGGGATTGCTTGCTGACACGGCCGAGGAGGACCCGCGCTGGGACCTGGAGCCGCGCTGGGGCGGCCGGTAACACGATTGCAATTCCCGCCGCCCAAACGACATCACGGGGCGAGAGCCGTTCCTAGTGTTGATAATGGCCGCTCATCGGGTCGGCGCGGTTATTTCCCATAACTTCACGTCCGTTTTGGGAAGACCCCGCGCGGTCCCTTACCGATATGGATTACCGGTAAGTCCCCCCCGCATCGCCGTGCGGAAGGTCCGACGATGCGCAGCATTCAAAATTGTTTCTCGTGCGATTTGCCTCCAGCGGCGCCATTTCTTATGTTCAAGATGGCCGTCGCCGATGGTCCCAACGACGATCAGGCGAAGGCTCCCGCGATGTCCGTGACGGACGATCGGCGGGGACAGACCGGTGGGCTGATGGCCGTCCGGCCTGGTTGGTTGTGGGGGGTGGCGACGGGTGCGATGCATGAAGCGCCGTCGCCGCACATCACGCGCTTGGGCGCCTGTGGAGCGCCGCGACAAGCGAATCCTTCGCAATGGAATACATCGGGTCTCGATCGGTTCGGTGCGGGGTACCGCGCCGGGAAGTCCGCATCGAGATTCGAGCAGGAGTCGCGACAGAACGGACGCTGTCGGAGGTGGATCCCTCCGTGTTGGAGGGATACGAAGCAGGGGCGCGAACGCCGGCAGGATGTCGACGCTCGGCCCTCAAACCCCGGGGACATGCGTCCGTTCCCTGCAAGGAGAGGAGAAGTCATGAAGGCTTTGATTAACCGAGTGAAGTCGTTTATTCGAGAAGAGGAAGGCGCGACGGCGACCGAGTATGCCGTCATGCTCGCCCTGATCATCGTGATCTCCCTGGGCGCGATTAGCGCGCTGGGCACGAAGGTCTCCTCGACGTTTGTGGACATTGAGACCGCCATGCCGTAATCGCGGCGGGCAGCGCGGCGGGGGCTCGCTCCCGTCGCCGGCAAGTGTGATTGCACGCGACGACGGGCGGAGGACTCGTCCTCCGCCCGTCGGCGTGCTGTCTTGTGAAAGTCGGGCGGCGCAGGCAAGGCGGATTGGTCATCATGAATACGTTATTCCAATATGTTCGATCGTTCTGGGCGGAGGAAGGCGGCGCCACGGCGGTCGAATACGCCGTCATGCTCGCCCTGATCATCATTGTGTGCATGAGCGCGATTGCCGCGCTGGGCACGAAAGTGTCGTCGACGTATGTCGACGTGGAGACTTCGCTGCCGTAGCGCGCGGGCGGTCCGCGGCGCGACGGATGGGCGAGATTCGAGGCCGGTTTGTTTTGAGGTTGAGTACGTTGATGTGGCAAGCGGGATATCCCGAGGTGATGGCGGCGGTGCTCGTTCCGGCGACGGTGTATGCCGGATGGAACGACTACCGCTTTCATCGCGTGCCGAATTGGCTGAGCGTGCTGGTGGCTGGCGCCGGACTGGGCGTGCAGGCGACCTGGAACGGCCGATCGGGGGCGATCGAGGGCCTGGAAGGCATGCTGGTGGGCTTCGGCGTGCTCATCGGGCTGTGGCTCATCCGCGGGATGGGCGCCGGCGATGTGAAGCTGATGGCGGCGTTGGGCGCGTGGCTGGGGCCGCAATTAACGCTGGCGGCGATTGTCGTCGGCGGGCTTCTGGGCGGTGTGTTGGCGTTAGCGCTGGTGGCGCGACAACGGGCATGGAACCAGATGTCGGCCAATGTCGGCGTATTGATGCTGAAAATGAGGACTTGGAAGACCGCGCTCGGCGAGTTCGGCTCGGCGCAAAGCCTGGGCCGATCAACGGGAATGATTCCCTACGCGATCCCCCTGTGCCTGGGGACGTGGTTCGTCGCGGCGAATCGGTACTTCGGATGGTGGGAAATATTATGAAGCAAAAAAACATTTGTCTTTTGGGTCGGCGGGGCGCCGCGGTGGTGGAGACTGCCGTGATTGCGCCGTTAATGCTTTTGTCGATGTTCGGCATGATGGAAGTCGGGTACGCCTTCATGGTGAAGCAATCGGTCACGCTGGCATCGCGCGAAGGGGCCCGGGCCGGGGCATTGCCGGGCGCGACGCTGACGGACGTGACGAACGCCGTGGACACGGCGATGGAAGCCGCGAATCTCGGCGGCTATACGATGACGAGCAATATCAGCACGCTCGGTCCGACGGACCTGGAGATCTGGGTGCAGGTCGCCATTCCGCTGAATCGGGTGAGCTTCACCGGAAACATGCTGGGCGGCGGCACATTTCAGATTGTCGGTCGGACGACGATGCGCCGCGAAGGTTTGGACTACACCGTGGAAGACGATTCGCCGTAGAAAGTATGAACCCGCGCCGGCGCGGCCGGCGGGGATCGTAGAGATGCTATGAAAGCGAAAACCATCGTACCGTTGGTCCTCGGGCTGGGCGTCGGCTTCTTTGCCGTCAAGATGGGCATTGATCTGGTGAAGAAGGCCCAGGGCGCGCAGGGCTCCGAGCGCGTCGTCTTCGTGAGCGCGAAGACGATAGAGGTGGCGACGAAGATCACCGATTCGATGTTGACCACCACCAAGGTGCCGGAGACGCTGATTCCGCCCAACGCCTTCACTGAAGAGAAGGCGCTCGTGGGGCGCGTCAGCGGCATGACGATCGCGCCGGGAGTCCCGATCACCGCTTCCATGTTGGCGCCGCCGGGGGCCGAACCCGGCCTGGCGGCCATCATTCCGAAAGGGCATCGCGCCGTGGCGGTCAGCGTCAACGAGGAATCCGCCGTGGGCGGGTTCATTCTTCCCGGCGCGCATGTGGACGTCTCGACCGTCGATGAGAAAACCCGCACGAGTAAGTTGATCCTGACGGACGTGGAAGTCGGCGCGGTGGGACAATCGCTCAGCGAAGTGGGCTCCGACGGCAAAACGACTCGGATCACCAAGTCCGTTACGCTTTTCCTCGAACCGCATGAAGTCCAGACGCTCCATGCCCACAGTGGGAAGGGGCGCATTCGATTGGCGATGCGGGGCGCGTCGGGCGACACGGAGTCAAGCTGGTCGAAGATCTTGGCGAATGCGATGGCGTCGGCGCCGCGGGCCGCGCCGGCCCCGAAGGCCAGGCCGAAATTGCGTTTGGCGCCGCCCCGCGTGGTCGAAGTCGTCCGCGGTTCGGAGACCCAGACGCTCGTGTTCGACCCGTCGGGCCGACTGCAAAACCCGGCGGTGGAGGCCGCCCGCCGGGCCGCCGCCAATTATCCGTCGAATCCAACGTCCACGAACAATCCCGCAACGATGCCGCCGGAGGCTATTGAATGAACCAGACCAAGGATGGTTTTGTCGCTCCTCGCACCCGCGGCCCAGGACGGGCGGACGGGATGCGGTCTTTTTCTGAATTCGCGGGGATGTTCGCATTCCTGATCCTCGTCCACGGACTCGCGCCGGCGCCGCGGGCCTGCGGCGGCGAGGGGATCGCGGCCGGGCCGGCGGATTGCTTCCCGCGCGCGATTGCCAATCGAACGACGCGCCTCACCGAGTTCGATGACTCCTTTGATATCGAACTGGTTGTGCCGCCCAGCGCCGAGCCGCTGGGCGACGCGTTGTGCATGGGTGACGAGCTGGAGCCCGTTGCGCCGGAAGACCTGCGGCTGTCACCACAGGACGACGCCAACGTCATGGCGGAGGTACTCGAGCACGTTGAGTCGCTCCTGGCCCATGCGGGGTTCAGCAGTCCCGACGACGGCAGGAGCCGTATGAACGGGCTCGAGCCGGAGCTGAACAGCCAACCCGTCGAGGAACAGGTCAACAAAAAGCGGGCGGAGAGCGACGACGAAAACGATGCGAATGATGAGGACGACGAAGATGAAGCATCCGCCGATCAGGACTCGCTGCCGGTAAAGATGGCTCCCGCTCGGGCCAATCCGCCTCCGGCCGTGACTCGCCAGTCGCCCGCGCCGACCATTACGGGCAATGTCATCGCCGGCGTCAGTATCCTCAGCGATAACGCCGAACGCATTATCGTCGGCAAGAACAGTTCCGCGGCCATCGATCTCACGATGGACTGCGATCGGGCGGAGATCGCCGATCCAGCCGTCGCGGATATCGCGGTGGTGTCGCCCCGGCGCGTCGTCGTCTCGGGCAAGTCGTTCGGCATGACCCAGATGGTCCTGCGGGTCGATTCGCAGCAAAAAGTCTTCAATGTGTTGGTCGAACAGGACCTGAGCATGTTGACCAACGCGATCCGTTCGGTTTCGCCGACGGCCAACGTGTACCCGCGAAGCGTCAACGGCACCATCCTGCTTCTGGGAACGGTGCCGGATGCGCAGACCGGCGAGCGGATCGCCGAAATGGCGTCGCTGTTCCAGGGCGGGCCGGTTCGTAATCAGCTGTCGGTCGCGGGGGTGCAGCAAACGCTCCTTCGCGTCGTCGTCGCGGAAGTGAACAAGGAAGCCGTCCGGCAGCTCGGTTTCAATTGGGCCATCGGCGGCGCGGACTGGACGAGGGATTTCTTCTTCGCCAACAACGTCGGAAATCTCAATCCGACGGTCATCGGCAGCAACGGGCTGGTGGACATCGCCGCGAACCCGACGCCGCAGATGACGTATTCAATTGCGCCTTCCGCCAACGGTCCGGCCACGAACCTGACGTTTGGATTCCCGCGTGCGGAATTCCAGGTGTTCATGCAGGCGTTGCGGCAGAACTCTCTGGCGCGGGTGCTGGCGGAGCCCAACCTGGTCGCCATCAGCGGCCAGACGGCCACGTTCCTGGCGGGGGGAGAGGTTCCCGTCCCCGTCACCCAGGGCGGCGCGACGGCCGGCTCGATCACGATCGAGTACAAGGAATTTGGCATCCGCCTGGCGTTTACGCCGACGGTGATGGCTGGACAGATCGTTCGGCTGCACGTCATGAGCGAAGTCAGCGACGCCATTCCGGGCGACACTTTTGCGGGCGGGTTGCCGGTATTCAGTTTCGTGACGCGGCGCGTGGAATCGACGGTGGAGTGCGGCAACGGCCAGACGTTCGCGATGGCCGGATTGCTCAACGAGACGATCCAGGCGGTGGCGCGGAAGCTGCCGGGCCTGGGCGACTTGCCCGTGCTGGGCGCGCTGTTCAGTTCCGTGGAGTACCAGAAGAACAACACAGAGCTGGTGGTCCTGGTGACGCCGCAACTGGTCGAGCCGCTTGATCCCCAGCAGATTCCGCCGCCGCCGGGTTCCTTGATGACGGAACCCAACGACTTCGAGTTTTTCGGGTTGAGTCAATTGGAAGGGACGCCGCACGAGGCGCCCACTTTCGATCGCGTACCGCGCGAAATTGCGCCGGTGAATTCACCGCCCGTCGGTTCGAACGGATGGGTGACGACGCAGGTGGCGCTCCGCGGGCCGTGGGGCCTGGCGGACTCGGACGAGAACTAACCCCGGAACGCCGGGAACGCATACCTACCCGCCGGCCGCCTGATGAGGCTGCGGGGCTCACACACACAACGATTTTGGTTTCCTGCTAGGAGAATGGCCGCGCATTGTGCGCGTCCGCTCGAAGTTCCGCCGTGGCGGACAGGACTGGAGGGTGAAACATGTTGACTCGCCGTACGACAAAACGTCCCTATGGTCGCAAGGCCGCCGTAATGCTTCAGGCGGTCCTCTTCGGGAGCACTGTCGGCGTCGGGGTCGCGGCACTGGCCGTCGACACCGGCCTGATGTACGCCTCGAAGGCGGAGTTGCAAAATGCCGCGGACTCGGCCGCGCTGGCCGCCGTGTCGCGGCTGGTCGCCGAGACCAACGCCATGACTCTGGCCGCGGCGGAGGCGGCCACCTTTACGCAGCTTCATCGAGTCGCCGGCGACTATGCCGACGTGATCGAGGCCGACATCGTGCCCGGACACGCGGTCCTGGTGACCGGCGATCGATTCGAATTTCAAGCCAACCAGACGCCGTACGACGCGATTCGCGTTACGCTGCGGCGCGACCAGACAGCCGCCGACGGCCCGGTTTCGCTGCTCTTCGGCAAGGCCCTCGGGGTGAACAGTGCACAGATCCGTGCGACCGCGACGGCCATGCTGAGTCCGCGCGACATCGCCGTGTCCATCGACCTTTCCCGGTCAATGAATGACGATACGGAATTGCGTCACTATACGAACTACACGTCGGAGAACGACAATACGACGCGGCCCGGCGTGAAGATCAACCTGGAGGACACGTGGCTGGCGTTTCCCTGCGAGAAGGGTAACAACGGCGTGGGCAACGGCATTGACCCCCAACCGCCGGGCAATCCTCAGAACTACAACGACCAGCCTGGAACGGGACCCGGCCAGCCCAATAGCCAGGGCGGCAATCCCAGTCCGGGGGCCGATCCGCAAGGGGGCGCCAACGGCTGCACGGGGCCGCGCTGGGGCTGGATGACCGGCTTTGGCAATGAGATCGTTCTCGGTTCCTACACGCCGGTGGGCGATCCGGGCCTTTACTACATCCCGCGGTACGCCACGTGTACGGATCCCGACGTTATCAACAACATCACGGAGAACCTATACAACGCGGAGGAGCGGGCGGCGCTGCTGTCCGGCGCCAACGACGCCACCGACACCTACTATTTCAATCGTGTCAAGGTCTTGTTGGGCCTGGCGGGTTGGAGGAGTAAGAAACCCGACGGAAAATATAACGGAGGACCGGGGAATCACGACGACATCGTGAACACCAATGAGCTTCATCAACAAGCCTCCTGGCCGTTCGGCGGCGGGTCGTGGAGCGATTGGGTGAGTTACAACGCGTCCAACGCGACGATGATGTACGCCACGGATTCCAATTTCCGCTATCGCTACGGCATTAAGACGGTGATGAACTACCTGTTGGAACGGCAGGCCGCCAACCTGTTGTGTCCGGAGCTGGCCGATGCGCCGGAGATGCCGCTGCATTCGGTGAAGAACGCCGTACAAACCATGGTCGACAAGCTGGTCGAATTGGACACGCAGGACCAGCTTTCGCTGGAAGTATTTGCCACGACGGGCCGGCATGAAGTGGACCTGGTAGGGCCCTCCGATTCGCTCTCGGCGCTGGATGCATTCCAGGCTGTCGCGGATACGCTGCGGGACCGGCAGGCCGGCCACTACGACAGCACGACCTGCATCGGCTGCGGCGTCGACGAGGCCCTGGCAGAGTTGACGAGTTCGCGCGCGCGAACCATGTCCGCCAAGGTGATCATTCTGCTCACCGACGGCAAGCCGAACGTCTCGCCGGACGGCGGCGACGCGGAGCAGTATTGCCTCGATGTCGCCACCGAAGCGGCCGAGATGGGCGCGACGCTTTACACGATCGGTGTGGGCGCCGACGTCAAGACTGAGCTGCTGGAGCAGATGGCGGAGATCGGCCACGGCGAATATTTCTTCGCCGACAGCACTCCAGACGAAGTGACGGGTCAGCCGAAATATGTGGAGCAGTTGACCACGATTTTCAACAACCTCGGCACGAAACGACCGCCGCGGTTGATCCAGTAACCCCGCTTCCGGGGCCTTGGCACGCACGCTCGCTCTTTCTTCGCCCGACTGGGCAGGGAGGAGCGAGCGTCGTTTTTTTCGGCCCGTCGCGACGAGTTTATTTGCGGACGGTCCGCGACGACGGGGTCCTTCGTACCAAAAGTCGACCTTCGGCATGGCCGATAAGGAGTTGACGAAGCGCGGTCTTCCCCTGGAGTGGGATCAGTGGCCGGGAAAGACAGGCCAATGACGCAAGACCGTTGACGAAACCACGGTCCTTCGGTCTCCGGGCCGCCGGCCGCTGAGCGCACCATGCAGACGATACGTGTCATCCTATTCACGTCGAACGAGACCGCCCGGCCGGAGATGCGGCGGATGCTCACGTCGCTGCCGCAGGTGCGGATCGTGGCCGAGCTGGACGAGCCGAGCCTGTTTTCCCAGGCGGTCACGCAAATCCCCGCCGACCTGCTCATCGCCGATCTGGACCCCAGCGCGGCGGTTGTCCTGGAATGCCTGCGGCAACTCAAGGAGTCCGCGCCGGACCTGCCGGTCTTCGCGCTCAGCAGTGTGACCGATGGAAACGTCGTGCTGACGGCGATGCGGGCCGGCATCAAGGAGTACTTGCTCAAGCCGCTGGCCATCGAGGAGCTGGAACAGGCGATCGGCCGTACGGTCGGCGCGGCGGGGCGGACCAAACAGCCGGGCAAGCTGATTTCCATTATGGGCAGCGCCGGGGGCGTCGGGTGCACGACGATCGCGGTGAACCTGGCGGTCGAGCTTGCGGACATCGTCGGCGAGTCGCAGAAAGTGGCGCTGGTGGACCTGGACTTCCGGTTCGGGCACGTGGCGACGCTGCTGGACGTGCACGGCCCGCACACGGTCGCGGACTTGTGCAGCACTCCGGAGCAATTGGACCCGGACATGGTGTTGAAGGCGCTGGTGCGGCACGATTCGGGGCTGTACGTTCTGCGCCGGCCGCACACCTTCGCGCAGGCGGAGATGATCACGGCGGCGCACTGCGCCAACGTGCTTTCGGTGTTGCAGGAGATTTGCGCATACGTGATCGTGGATGGCCCGACGCGGCACGATCCCGGCGGGCGGAGCGTGCTCGACGCCGCGGACTTCAGCTTTCTCGTGTTGCAGCTTCTGGTGACCAGCGTCCGCAACACGGACCGCATGGTGCAGGAATTGTCGGCCCAGGGGTTCAATCCCAAGCGGATCGCCTTCCTGTGCAATCGGCAGGGGCGGGAGTCGGCGCACCTGGAGGTGGAGCAGGTCGAGACGATCCTCAATCGCAAACTGTTCATGTCGATCGCGGATGACTGGAAGGCGGTCAGTTCGAGCGTGAACATCGGCAATCCGCTAAAGAAGGAGTTCGAGCGGTCGCGGGTTCGGCAGGACATCCGCAACCTGGCGATGAAGATTCACTGCCCGCAACTGGCGGTGACGGAGACGGCGCAGCGCGGGGGGCTCTTGGGCAAGTTCTTGCGAATGAGCCACTGGCACGGGGGCACATCGGAAACGGCCCCGGATGCGGCTGTGCCGTCGGTTCCTTCGAAATCGGACGGCATGTCGTTGCCGGGGACGCCGTGGTCGTAGGGCGAGTTCGTTTCCAGTACAAGCAGCACAATCAGATTTGGGCTTTGACGTCGAGTTGATGGGCCTTGCGGCCGCCGCGCGAGGTGCGCGCTTCGCCGGGTTCCCCTGACAGGAGCGTTTTGGCCAGTTCCACCGCGCGGGCGACGAGGTCGGCGGCGCCGTCGCGCAGTTCCTTGCTGTCCATGACGTAGCGTACGTTGCGCTCCATGTCCTCGGCGGACCAGCCGCGCGAATGCGCGATGTATGGGAACGGCGGCATGTGGCAGCCCAGTTCGGCGAAGAAGCCGAGCATCTGACCGGCCACGGCCTGGATGTTGTCCTGACCACCGGTGATGATGAAGGCGGCGACCTTGCGGTGGAGCAGGACCTTGTTGGCGATGGTGATCTGGTTCTGGATGCAGTTCATTCGCTCGACCATTTTGTAATAGAGACTGCCGGCGGAGCCCCAGCGGATGGGCGTCGAGACGATGAAGACGTCGGCCCAGTGGACGAGGGCTTCGTACACCTGATCGAGTTGGTCATTGGGGTCCATCTGCGTGATGCTGCACGGCCAGGTGCAGGCGTGCGAACTTTTCGAGTAATAGCCCTCGCAGTGACGGAACTTCAGATCATTCAGACGGATCAGCCGCGTTTCCACGCCGAGGTTGTTCCTGGCGTGCTCGAGGGCGCAATCTAAAAGGGCGTCGGAGGTGGAATAGCGCGGATTGGCGGCATCCATGGCGGTCGTGGAGATGCCGACGAGACGGATGGGGCCGTCGTCCCGCTTAACCGATCGGGCCAATGGGTGCGCAGGGTGCGGCGCGCGGGTGCGCTTGCTGGCGGGCTCGGTGTTGACCCAGAGATGACCGTTCTCGATCTTCGTGTCGTGTCGCGGGACGGCGTCCGCTTCATAGCCGGGCTCGCCGAGGCCGGTTTGGCAATGGAATTTCCAGTTGTGCCAGGGGCAGACGATGTAATCGCCGTCCAGCCGCCCTTCGCCGAGCGGACCGCCGACGTGGTTGCAGACGCCGGAGACGGCGCTGAATTGACCGTTGATAAAGGAGACGGCCAACTTGAGCTTGCCAACGGTAATCTGTTGCAGCGGTTTGGTCTTCAGCGGCTCGACAGGACCGAGATCCGCCCAGTTTTCAGCGGCCATGAGAGGGGCTCCTGCGAATCAGCCCTTGTTGTAATAGAACCGCTCGTGCACGACGCGATCATTTTTCCAGCGGCGGACGGCGACCTGGGCCATTTTCGCCCGCTGGCCATTGCGAAAGGTCACGTCGAGGAGCCATTCCGAGAAGGCGACGTCGCCGTTGACCGCGCTGTTGACCACCTTGATGCCGTGGACCTGGGCGACGGAATCGACGAAGGCCTGCTCGCGGGCGCGGTTGGCGAGCTTGCCGGTACAGGGCTGCTCGTTGTTTTCCTGCATGACGACGTCGTCGGCGTAGTATTTTTCGAAGGCGGCCATGATCTCGCCTTTCTGGATCGTGGTGTTTAGTTCTGATTCAAGACTGGCAGTGTTCTGGCTCATCGTGCCACCTCCATTCCTGACGGATTGTAACGATCGGCGGGCGGGTACCCCAGAGGGGGGTAAGGGGGGCGAAACTAAGCGGAACTAAGCGGAAAACGGGTCCACAGATGACGCCGATGGGCGCAGATATTTTTTGAAGCGCAATTGGCCGCAAAGGAGCGCAAACGTGAGGCAGCGTTTTTTTGTTTGGTGGTACGAGACGGAACAAGACGGAACGGCCGGCGGGGGGCGCGGCGGGAAAAAAAACAAGTGGTTGAATCAGCCCGATAAACTTGACTTTCCCAGGATTTCGACGCATGGGCGGAGAATCTCCGATCTTGCGAGCCGAGGGCTAAAGCCGTTCGCCCTTAGGCGTAGGCCGTAAGCTAGAGAAAGGGGGCGGTCCGTCCGCCTTATTTTTCCTCTGAACCGTACTCGTGCTCAGCGCTCCCTGTAAAAAAGGCCTGAGGCCTGAGGCTTGAGGCCTGAGGGGACGGGCGGGAACCTGAGCAGGGGAACAGGCGGGCAGGGGGAAAGGGGCTTGAGTCGAGGGAAACGTACAATCGGTAGCTGTTAGAGGGTCTCCAGGGCGTATTTGTGTCGTTTGACGGAACCATCTAGTGTTATCAGGCGGAATGAAAGGCATCACTAAGCTGCCGCTCTCTCGCCTCACGACGCCTCATGGGGAGGCCAAGCGCGTCGGCGATGTCGGCGTCGATGAAATTCGTGATCTGCTTCGCGCGGGTCCGGTGAGGTTCGTCATGGCGGACGTGGGCGCACCCCTGCGCTGGGTGCCCGAGGCCGACTGTTTCGTCGAGTGGAAGAGGGAAATTCAGCCGCACCTTGCGGAGCCGGACCAGAAGGTGTACTTGGGTCAATCCCAGGGTGGGTATGCGTACTTTGCTTCGCAGTGGGATGACGGGTCGAGGCCGGTCATTCTGCTGTCGAAAGCGCACTAGCGGCTACGCATCGTGGGGCACCTTGACATGGTAAGTCGTGACGGAGATCGAGAGGTTTTGAAAGCACTGGCTGCGCACGGTTCGGACCTGAGCAAGCCGGCGCACACCATTCACTACCTGTACTTCAGGTCGCTGGATGCCGCAAAGTCGGCGGCGAGGGAATTGGAAGCCGGAGGCTACCGGAACGTTCGGGTGGATCGCGCTCCGCGGCTATCGCTTTGGGAGCGCCTTTTCGGCCCGCGAGAGTACACGAGCATCGCGGAAACGCACGCCGTGCCATCGGAAGAAGGCGTGTTCGCCACGTCGGATTGGATGAGCGCGCTGGCTGACAAGTTCGGCGGCTATTACGACGGTTGGGAGGCAAGCATCGAAGAGTAGTTGCTCCGCGTTCGCGCTGCCATATTCCCGCAGTGAAGTACACCGGCCCGGCCAAGCCGTCCTTGTTAGAATGCAACCGTGCCCGGCCGCAAGGCGGCCAAGGAATGTCTGTCCGTATTGCCGTTGGAGGAAAGCTGTACGTGCCGAAGCGTATTTTCGATCATGCGCACGCCTCCGTTCGATTCTACGGTTCGGCTCTAGATCCGCTAACCGTCAAGTTGGCGCTGCGCTTGCCTGCAGATCGGACACATCGAGACGGCGAACCGCGGCTGGGCCGAACCCGCAAGGGCAAGGTTATGGAATATTCGCCCTATCGCGGCGGGATGTGGGCCATGACTTCCGAGCGTTGGGTGAAGTCGCCTCGGCTATCTGTTCATCTTGAGTGGCTACTTTCCCAACTGGAGCCGAAGGCGAAAGCCATTGCCGCACTCCGCCGTGAGGGCGTCAACATCGATTTTTTCTGTTTTTCCTCCGGTTCGACGCCACACCCGCCGTCGTTGCCACGCACTATTCGGCAGCGCGCGACGGCGCTTGGAATCAGAATCGATATCGATCACTATGTCGCATCGACGACGGAGAGATTATGAATCGAATTCCTGGGCGCCAAGGACGGGGTTATTGCTTGGGCGAAGCGGATTCGATGGCGCGCATTTGCGCGATCAGGTCTTCGGCGGTAAATCCCTGAAAGTGGGCATCCCGCCAGGCCTGATAGTCTCTGGGCGTTTGACGGAGCCAGCTCAGGAACCGCATTGTCTGGCCAGGGCCGAGGTTTTCGGTCAATAGCTCCAGTGCCCTGTCGCGAAGCTCCTCGTCAGTAAGTTGTCTAACCATGGCCGACCTCTTGCCAATATTCTATGTCCGCGGGCTCTAGATTTATTGAAACCCACGATGGTGATGCCATCAAGAAGCAAGCTGAGTCGTCGCGCGGCGACGGTATGACGTCAGCGGTCGAAGCGGGGGGCGACTTTGATGGGGCGGGCGGTACGCTTAGTGACTATGAATCGCGAACAACCTGCCACAGTCGCCGACGTTGAGGGGCCGTGGGTCGACCCAGGCTTCGAGTCCGGCTTGATCGAGCGGTGCAAACGCGGCTGGAATACGCCCGTGGCCGAGCTGCCGAATTATTTGTTGGCGACCTATCTCCGCCAAAAGATTGCGCTCTCGCTCGTTGTGCCCGAAGCGCAAAAGCGAGTTGCCGCGAAGTTCGTTGACGGCACAGAAATTGATGATGAGGAACTGGAAAACGCTTTGAAGTACCCCACGAGAGACGCATAGGCCATGACCATCCGGCGGGCGAAACTGACAGACGGCGAGAGTCTTCTCGACATCTGGCTGCGGTCCGTTCGGGCGACCCACACATTCGTACCGGAGCAGGAAATCCAGTCCATGATCCCGCAGGTGCGGGATTACCTGGCGTCCGACGAGACGGAGTTCTGGGTCATCCGCGACGATGCGGACGCGATCATGGGATTCATGGGGATGTCCGGCGGTACTATGCAGTCGCTTTTCCTTGCGCCGGAGTATCATCGCCGCGGGGCCGGTCGTCGCCTGGTCCAGCATGCCCAGGCACGGCACGCGGTGCTGACGGTGGATGTCAACGAGCAGAACTCCTCCGCCCGCGCGTTCTATGAGGCGTGCGGCTTCGTCGTGGAACGGCGATCGGAATTGGATGATCAGGGGCGGCCATATCCGCTGTTGCATATGCGGTGGATCGCGCCGGATTAAAGGCGGAAATTCCAGACTGCGACTTGATCTCGGTTCGTCCGTGAGGGATGGGGCGCTGCGTGCCGGTGCACTCCGGGTCTCGGCAGTTATTTCGCAGTCGGAGGCTCAGGAATCCTGGGCGTAGTAGCGCCAGGCAACGCTACTGTGCCTCCAAGGACAATAAGAACTGCTCCAATTCCCCAAGTTGCTTCTGCTCCTGGTCGCGGAGCTTGACCAGGTCCCCGCGGAGCTTTTCGATATCGGTTTCCTGCTCGTCGAATTTCTTCTCATAACGGCGATAGACGTCGCTGGTTTGCGAGAGCACCTTCATGTTCTCGCGGATTCGGGACTGTTCAGTGGAGATGGTATTGAAATCGTTGGTCAGCGACTCCATTTGGCGGCGAGTCTGATCCAGCGCAGATCTCAAGTGAACGATCCTGGTTAAGGCCTGCTTCATCGCCTCGCTGATCACTTTCATTCGCAGGTAAATCTCAATCTGCTCGCCCCCGAGGTTCGATAGGACAAGCTGCTCCTCGCGGGCGTTTACGAGCCGAACTTTCAGCGTTTGAGACTTGCCCGGTGGTACGTCGAGTTTGAAGCGCAACAGGGTGCCCGCTTTTTCGTAAGGCTCCTTCGGTTCGACGAGTGTCCAGTCATTCCCGGCGTCTTGTTCGAGGATCACGGTCTTGGCCGTGTCGCCCTTGTTTCGCACGGTATAGGTACGCTCGTCCAGGTACTTGCGCTGAATAATCATTGTGCCCTTGAGAATACGAATCTGCGTAATCTCTTCCGGAATTGAGGCGCGATCCATGTCCACGACCGTAGTCAGGTCCAAGGCGTAACCCACCAACCGCTCCTCGTCGGCCCGAAGGTCAGGCAACTTGGCGTCGCCGGCATAAACGCCGCCGTCAAAGACCGTGACCGGTCCTTGCATGAGGAAGAGCTTGCTGGTGTTTTTTAGCTTGACAGCGTTGAGCGGATGCTTGGGGTGGGATGCGGGATTGAAGACGGAGAGTTTGTTGCCGTCGATTTCCTCGGTGACGATGGGAAGCATGGCGGATTGCTGACGCTTTAGCGAGACCGGCGATTTGATGGCGTATTCGAATAACTCGCCGGCGGATTGGGCCGAGGCGACGGATAAAACTCCGGTTTGACCGGGGCGAAGCATGTTCGCGAGGAACTCTTCAGCGCCGACTTCCCCTGGAGCATCTTCCTTACTCATCAGTTCAGTCCCACGCACGAATCGCCCACCTGCTAATCCGCCCTGTTGATTCTGCCGCTCACCAGAACGGAACAAGCCTCCACCCCCACCTCCTCCGCCACCACCTTGTCTACCAGCATGGGCGTCGGCGTACACTTCATCTTTTTCCGACTCTTCGTACTCCGGCGGTCGGATTGAGCCGTAGAGTGCCAGTTGTTCCTCGGGTCGCTCGATGTACAGCGGTTCGTAGAGGTCCATTGAGAAGCTGATCGGACGACCGGAAATGAGGCTCAGTTTTACGTTTTCCCAATCTTGTTCTGTCGCGTTGTCGACCATGGCCCAACCTTGTAGAAAGGGCTTCTTGTCCTTGGTCAGTCCGAGCCGGTAGCTCGTCTTCCAGACTGGAGTCTCCAGGATATAACTGACCAGTACTCGCCGTTTGCCTTTGCCGGCAAAGTTCAAAGTAACGGCCTTCTTGTCGGCGTCGTGAGCCAGGGCCAGGGTGTTCAGCGCTTTATTCAGTTCGCCTTCTACTTTGGGGTCCAGGATCTTCACGCCCGCGACATCGACTAGTTCGAAGCTGCGCAAGCCGGTATCCGTCATGATGGTGAGAACGTCGCGCTCGATGACCGTTTGCTGAGCGGTAATGGTCTTGCGCTTCTCCACTCCGAAGATTTGGCCGATGACCGGCGTCGCGGCCAGGACTTCGACTTTAACGCCGCGGAGCTGGTCGAGGAGGTTCGCTAACGTGGGCTTGCCGGAGATATCCACGCCGAAGGACTTCAATGATTTCTCGATGGGATCGCGTGACGGATATTGCACCGCAGCGATCGTGCCGCCATCCAGGTCGCGGAGGATGAGGCTCTTGAGAATGTCGTTGATCTGATCGACGCGGAAGGTGAGTTCAGCCGTGTCGTCGCCGTCGACGGTACAGGCTGCCTCAAAGAAACCGACGCCGGAATTGAAGAGCGCGATCCGGGTAGATTTGAGTTCTTCCGAATGAACCGGCGCGGCAAAGACACACACGCAAGTGATGAAGAAAAACCAACGAGTCATGGCAACCTCCAAAAACGGTCAAGGGATGATCGGGGGCCAATCTCACCTGCCGGCGTTGAGCCTCCGGCTCGGACCCAAGCCCCGCGTAGAGTTTACACCCTCATAGCTCTGTAGACGCAGCTAGGGGGTATTTATTAAGGACGGTGAATCTGTAGGCCCAGCTTGGGGTGGGGCCCAAATGGTATTGATGATGGACATTACGCGCTGATGTGCACGGCGTTGCCGCGGTTGATGGAGGGGGCCAACAGCGAGGCGAATTCGCCGGCGCTGGGGGCGTCTTTGACGGCGCGGGCGGGGACGCCGACGACCGTGGTCATGGGGTCAACATCGGCGATGACGACCGCGCCGGCGCCGACGACGGACTCGAAGCCGATGCGGACGTTCTGTACGACGGTCGCGCCGATTCCGACGAAGGCGCCGGATTCGATGACGACGTGACCGGCGAGGCGGACGCCGGGGCAGATGTGGACGGCGGTTCCGATCATGGATTCGTGGTCGACGATGCATCCGGTGTTGAGGATGGCGTAGTCGCCGATCTGGCAGTGCGCGCAGACGAGTGCGCCGGCCGCGATGACGACGCCCTTGCCGAACGTGGCATTCGTCGCGAGCTGCGCGGAGGGGTGGACGGCGCTGCAGAGTTCCAGGCCGCACTGTTCGATTTGCTCCCCCATGGCGCGGCGGATGCCGTTGTCGCCGATGGCGACGATGGCGCCGTGGATGCCGCGCTCGCGGAGTCCGGCGAGGCAGGAGATGTCGCCGAGGACGGGCAGACCGTCGATGCGGCGGCCGTGCAGGGCGGTGTTGTTGTCGAGGAAGCCGACGGGTTTGTGGCGCGCGGCCTGGAGGAGGATATCGAGGACGACGCGGCCGTGGCCGCCGGCTCCGAGGATGACGATTTCAGAGGTCATGGGCACCGTATGTTCAACGGACGGCAGGGGCGCCGGCCGCTACATTCGGAACGCTACAGACGAGGCCGCCCTAGAGGCTATCGGTCTATGGGCGGGGGGCCATGAAACGAGGCTGCGGATTGCGAGGCGGCAGGGGCAGGAGTTGCCGAGGGGAGGGGATCCGGGGGCGAAACGTGTGGCGGAGTGCAAGACATGCGCGGGAGGGTGGCCCGCAGTGAGTTGCATATCAGGATTGAGGCGATCCGGGTCGCCGCGTTCTCGGACCGAAGCAGGCGCGTTATCGGGCAAAGGGGCGTGAAGTGCGTGGATATAGGCGGTTCCTGCGGTAAAAAATTCGCATCCGGAATTGGGCGCGAGAGAGGCGGATAGATTTTTATTGGCCCCGCAAGGTGTCGATAACAGGACGCGTGGCGAAAATACAGGTTGGGCCTTACCCGCCGCGGCGGGCGCCACAGCCAAGGAGAGTTGATGTGACTGCGACGGTGCGGATCAAAGTGCTCGGGGTGAGCGCGGCGTTTTGCGCGGCCTGTGTGGCGGCGTCGGGCGGGTGCAAAAAGGGCGAGAGCGCGCAGTGGCTGCTCAACGGTCTCATCGATCCCACGCAGACGGGTCAGTTTCTCGAACCCAAGCGTAATGAGATTCGAGGGTCGTTGAGTATTCTCGAAGAGCCGGTCGGGATTCAAGAGGCTGAAGAGCCGCAGCCGGAGGACCTGGCGGCGGAATATACGGAGCATCGGTTTGTCCCGGGGGATACGATCGCGATTTCGGTGTTCGAGCTGCTGATTCCCGGACAGGCGACGGTGCAGCAGTTTACGTTGAGCAACTCGGGTTACGAATCGTTGCCGGTGCTGGGCCGGGTGAAGGTGGCGGGATTCACGCCGGTGGAACTGGAGTTGGAATTGAAGGAGCAGATCCGGGCGGCGGGGATTCTTCCTGACCCGGAGGTCCAGATTACATTGCTCGAAACGCGCTCCCAGCGGTTTTCGATCATCGGCAGTGTGGCGCGGGCGGGGACGTACGAAATCCCGCACCCGGACTATCGACTGCTCAGCGCGATCGCGGACGCGGGGGGGATTCCGCCGCAGATTCGAACGATCTACGTGTTCCGACGGGGCGCGGTCCCCGGCGCCTCGGGTGTTCCGACGACTGTGCCCACAGAGGACAGTGTCGTTCGGCGTTTCGGCGGGAGGCGGTCCGGGACTCTGACGATGTCGGAGACGTCCAGTGGACCGGCCTCAACCAGCCGCGCCGCGCCGCCGCCGGAGACGATGCCCGCGGTGACGGAGCCGGCATTGCAGATTCTGCCGTCGACACCCTCGACGGCGGCGACGCGCGACACGGAGAGTGTTGTCGATGAGTTGCGGATTCTCGAAGGAGCCCCCGAGCCGACGCGGCAGATTCCGGTGTGGGATGCGGAGACCGGTTCGTGGGTGATTCGGAATGTGGAGTCTGCGCCGAGCCCGGCGACCAAGGACGGGGCAGTGAGTCCCACGCGGCCGGCGGGGCAGGAGACGGCGGACGGCGAGGGAATGGCGGGGGAGGAACTGGCCACGGCGATTCGGATCATCGAGATTCCGACCAAGGAGTTGCTGGCGGGCGATCCGCGGTACAATGTGGTGATTCGGCCGTTCGATCTGATCAATGTTCCGCCCGGCCCGGTGGGCGAGTTCTATGTGATGGGGAACATTTCCCGACCCGGGGCGTACGATCTGACGGGCCGGCGGTTGACGGTGAAGGAAGCGATTGCGTCGTCGGGCGGGTTCGGGCCGCTGGCCTGGCCTTCGCGGGCGGACCTGGTCCGGCGGGTCAGCCAGGATGAGGAACAGATCATTCAGTTGGACCTGGACGCGATCTTCGCGGGAACGGCGCCGGACTTCTATTTGAAGCCGAACGATATCGTGAATGTGGGAACGACGCCGGCGGCGGTCTTTTTGGCGGTATTGCGGAACGCCTTTCGGTTTAGCTACGGGTTCGGTTTCGTGTATGATCGTAATTTCGCGGACGGCGATTCGTTCCAGGCCAAGGAACAGCTTAAGCAACGTCGGTTCCAGGAAGCCCAGGCCAAGGGCCTTCCGGGCTAGCTCGCCCGGGCCGAGTCGAGCCGTGGGACGCCTGAGCCGCCGCAGGATTAGCCCCCTACGATTGGCAGTGGAGCTTATTGCGGGGCGGATGCCGCCCTAGTGACCGGGCGGGCACGTAGCGAGACTCAATTGGACGCAGTGAAAGAGATCGATCCCGGCGAGGAGACTGCGCGGCGGGTGCGGGGCAGCCCCCGACGTCGGACGGTCGATGATTCCCCGTCGTGGGGCATGGCGTTAGGGGTGTCGGGAGTCTTGAAGATCCTGGTGCTGGCGGCGCTGTTCAGCTGGATCTACCACGAACATTACTTTCGGCTCTACGTGATGTGGAAGAACCCGGACTGGTCGCACGGGTTCGTGATTCCGCTGTTCGTGCTTTACCTGGTGAACTTGCGTCGGCGGGAATTGGTTACGGGGGACCATCCGGGGTCGGTTTGGGGCCTGGTACTGGTATTGTTTTCGCTGGCCGTTTTTGTCCTTGGCATTCGCTTTCGAATCGGCTATCCGCAGTCGCTGTCCATGGTGGCGGTGATCGCCGGTGTCGTTCTGGCCCTGCGAGGCTGGCGAACGCTCAAATTGACGCTGTTTCCCATCGGATTCCTCCTTTTGGCTATCCCGCCGCCTGACCGGCTGTATCGATCCATCACCCAGCCCCTCCAGCAGGGGGCCGCCACGATAGCATCCCTCATCCTGGAGATGTTTCCGGGGGCCGAGATCGAACAAAAGGGTATCAACATAGCGTACTTTATGAGGAGCGGCGAGGAAGGGAGCTTTACGGTGGCAGGGGCGTGCAGTGGGATGCGATCCTTGATGGCGTTTGTCGCATTGGGGCTGGCCACGGCCTATTTCACGCCGCGACCGACCTGGCACCGCGTGGCGATGGCGGTTCTGGTCGTACCGGTGGCGTTGTTTTGCAACGTGTTACGGGTGATCATTACCGGGGGGTTTCAGATGTATAAGTACGGTGATCTGGCGTCGGGTACGCCGCACACCGTGCTGGGGCTGTTGATGTTCGCCATGGGGTTCGGGATTTATCTCGGAATCCTGTGGATTCTCGATCACCTGTACGTGGAGGATCGGGGAAACCGCGCCGCGGGGTCGACTTGAGATGATGCGTCGGAGCAATTTCCATTTCGTGACTTGTGTCGTGCTGCTGGGCGGCTGCGCGGCGTTCATGCAGGTGGCCCAGAGCCGGGGATCGCTCAAGATCATCAAAGGGGCGCTGCCAATCCGAAAACCGCTCAAGGACTTTGACCGGACCAAGCTGGCCCCGTTGGAACTGGTCAACGTCATCAAGCTTCCGCAGGAGACGGTGGAGGAATTGGGAACGAAGGAGTACTTGAACTGGGCGCTGGGATCGCAGAAGGGCAATCCGCGCGCCTGCTCGCTGTCGGTGACGTATTACACAGGCGTGGTGGACCAAGTGCCGCACGTGCCGGAGGAGTGTTTTTTCCAGGGGGCGTTCACGCAGGCGGGGGACGAGATCATGAACATGACGCTGCCGACCGTTGGCGAGACGATCCAGGTTCGGCGGCTGTCGTTTTATCCCCCGCGCGATCTTTCCAGCCGGACGTTTGTCTATTACACCATTTGTGTGAACGGGGGGTTTTACGGCCAGCGCGATCGAGTACGGATCGAAATGTCGAATCCCTTTGACACGCATCTTTACTATTCCAAGGTGGAGGTCGCGATCAAGGAACCGGTAGACAGCCGACTCGAGGATTTAGATGAGGCGGCGCGCAGCGTCCTGGATCGTGCGATCGCAGAGTTGAAGCTGTCCCATTGGCCGGCCCGGGGCTGGGAGCGGGGCGGTCCCCCTGCTGCTTCGCCGGCGAAGGCCGCGGGGTAGGGGGCAGACAAGCCCAAAAGGGTTATAATTTGTCCTTCGCGACGCCCGGCCGCTTCCGGCCGTTCGAGGGCGGCGCCGTAGGATCATTGTTCAAACGACAAGGCGGACAAGCATGGCGAAGAAACTGAATCGAAACCTGGTGGGTCTGTTGACCTTGGCGGGGATGTTGCTCCTGGCGGTGACGGGCTTTGCCCTGCTAGCGAATCTGCCCGGGCAGGACCCGAAGGCGTACGAGATCGACGCCAAGAAGCTGGAAGACGAGAAGCAGTACGACCGGGCGATGCTTACGTATTTTCGCGCGTTTCAGCGGGACCCGACGAAGAATCCGGACTATCTGGTGAAGGCGGCGAAGTGCGCGATCGAGGACGGGAAGATCGCCCCGGCGCGGGAGTATCTTCGATTGGCGCTGCAGCGGAATCCGCAGTTGATGGCGGCGCTGGAATTGACGACGGACGTTGAGTTCGAGGTGGCGCGGCTGTTCCCGTCGTCTCCCCAGTGGAATAGGGTCCTCAACGAAGCTCGGAAGCTCGTGAAACTGGACGCGCAATCGGCGCTGGCGCACCACGCCATGGGGGTCGCGTTGTTGTCTTTGCGGAGCGAGGACGATCGGTTTGAAAAAGAAGGCGAGGCGTCGCTGAAGAAGGCGTTGGAACTGGACCCGACGAACACCAAAGTCGTGGACGTTTTGGCCAAGCAGATGTGGGGTTCGGCGCGGGAACTCGAATCGGAAGGGCGGATTGAAGAAGCCAAGTCCCTCGACAAGGCGCGCGACGCCGTCGTGGATTCGGCCATCGCCAAATGCTCCGGCGCGTCGCCACAGAGCCTCTCGGAACTGAAGCAGTTACAGGTTCTGTTCACGATCATCGGGGAGAAGGTGGACGAAGGGATGGCGATGCTGGAATCGCTGGCCCAGGCGGAGACGGAGCAGGTGGACGCGCATCTGCTTCTGGGTTCGCTGTACAACGGCCTGTTTGAGAAGGTCAAGGCGGACCCGGCCAAGGCCAAGGCGGTGTTGACCAAGGCGCTGGAGATCAATCCCAAGGACGGCCGCATTTATCAGGAACTGTCTCGCACCTACAAGTTTCAGCGGCAGGCGGAAAAGGACGCCGCCAAGCGGGCGGCGATCGAGGCGGAGGAGATCGAGCTGTACAAGCGGGGGCTCAAGGAGATCCCCAACAGCACGAATTTCCGCGAACTGAAGAACAAGCTGTCCCGGATTTTCTTTTACAAGGAGCTGGTGCTGCACCACGTCGATGAGGCGCGCAACGCAACGGGCGAGGCGGGCAAGCCAAAGCGCGAAGCGGCGCTGAAATCGGCGGACGAATGGCTGGCCACGTTAGAGAAGGAGCTGGATCCGGATTCGGTGGAAGCGCGTTATTTGACGGCCCAGATTCACAATGCACGAGGCGAGTACGTCGAAGCGATCAAGGCGGCGGAGGCGGCGGAGCGGATCGCGGGGGTGCGCGGACACTTCGACCTGGAGGTGCTGCTCGGCGAGTTGTATGCGCGGCAGCAACAATGGGGCGCGGCCCGCTCGGCCCTGGAGAAGGCGATCAAGATGAACCCGAACGCCTTTCCCCTGCAGGTCCGGCTCGCGCAGATCTTCCTCCAGCAGAATCTCGCGACGCAGGCGCTGGCTTACTTGAAGCCGGACGAGCCCGGCCCGCGGGGTGATTTTCTGCGCCAGGATCCGACCGCCCGGAAACTGCGCATGGAGGCCTTTCGGCAGCTCGGTCAAATCGACCGGGCCATCCAGGAAGGCGAACAACTCACCGGCGACGACGTGAACAACGAAGTGGTCCAGGCGCAGCTTCTGGTGCTCAACCGCAAGTACGACGAGGCGGAGACCAAACTGAAGGCGATCCTGGCGAAGGACCCGACCCAAATCAACGCGAATCGCGTCCTGCTGGGCCTCTATCGTTCGGCGGACCGCCTGGACGACGCCCGGGCCTACGTGAAGACGCTCTTAGCCCGCGACCCGGACAACCGGGTGTTCCGGCGGATGGAGCTGGAGCTGATCGACGAAAAGGACCCGGCGAAGGTGGATGCCCAGCGACTGGCGTTCGCCCAAAGCGAGAAGGACCCGTTCCTGCGGGCCCTGGCCATGTTCGACTATTACGCGAACAAGGACCAGTTCGACGAGGCCGCCAAGCACCTCAACGAGGCGGAGCAGATCCGGCCGGAGGCCCCGGTGATCATCGATCGGCAGTTCCGCCTGGCCCTGCGCGACGAGGACTGGGCCCGGGCGGAGACCTACGCCAAGAAGAACGCCCAGCTCAACCTGGATGGCGCCGAGGGCAAGATCGCCGAGGGTCGTCTGGCGATGGCCCGGAAAGAATACGATCGGGCGATCGACCTGATGCGGGCCGGCCTGCAGAAGTTCCCGACGAACTCGCTCGGCTGGACCTATCTGGCCGAGGCGTACAACGCGGCCGGCCGTCCCTCCGACGCCAAAAGCGTCCTGCAGGAAGCCCTGAAGATGGACCCGACCAACGGCTTCGCCAACCGGGCCATGGCCGACATGCTCCTCAAGGAGGGCGACGACCGCGAGGCCGAGAAGTACCTGCAGCAGGCCGCCAAGGACATCCCCGACGACGACTGGGTCCGCCGGCAGTTGCAGATCGTCAAGGAAAAGGAGAATCCCCGGGACGGCATCGCCTCCCGCGAAAAGCTCCGCCAGGAAAACCCCAAGGACACGCAGAACCTGATCCTCCTGGCCCGGCTCTACGCCCTGCCCGACGTCGCGCAATTCGACAAGGCCGCCGAGGTCTACCGCGAGGCCTACGCCCTCGCCCCGGAGATGGGCCTGGCCCGCGAGATGGCCGGTTTCTACGGCCGCGAAGACGTCAACCGCCCATCGGACGGCGAGTCCCTCCTCTCGGCCCTGATGGAAAAGCAGGACGGCAAGGCCCAAAAGGCCGAGGTCGCGACCTATCTCGGCCAGTTCTACGAACTGCAAAAATCCCTGGCCACCGCCGACCGCCACTTCCGCCTGGCCGTCAGCCTTGACCCCTCCAGCGCGACCCTCGTCGCGGCCGGCGAATACTACGCCCGCACCAACCGCTACCGCGACTCGCTGGAATACTACCAGCGGGCCCTCAAGACCCAGGACGACGGCTCGGCCGACGCCCAGAAGACGCGCTCCAGGATCATCGCCCTGAACCTGGCGATCGGCGACCTCGAGGCCAGCCGCCGGGGCATCGACGAGTTCCTGCAAAAATACCCGGAGGATCCCCAGGGCATGGTCTACGAAGGCGCGTATCACCGCGTAGCCGGCGACGTGGCCCAGGCCCGCAAGGCCTTCGACGCCCACCTGGAAAAGAGCCCGGACAACGCCGTGGCCCTCTGGCAGCGCGGCCAGCTGTTCATGCTCATGGGCAAATGGCGCCAAGCCATCGACGACCTCGCCAAGGCCAAGACGTTCAGCCCCAACGGTTTCGGGTATCAACATCGGACGGCGCTGGCCGAGGCACTGCTCGAGTCGGGCCAGGGCGATCTGGCGATTTCCGAACTTCGGTCGCTTCTGGAGGAGTCGCCGGATCAGCAGGCGGTCGCCGAGGCGCTGGTGGATATCTACAGCCGGATCAAGCCGCCGCGGTACAGCGACGCAGAGAATTTGATCTACACCTATATGAGAAAGTTCCCGCGCGATTACAAATGGCCGATGCTACTGGGCCGTCTCGGGGAGCGCTCGCTCGACCTGGAAAAAGCGGTGCAGGCGTACCAAAAAGCGGCGGAATTGAGCCGGTACAAGGCCGACGCCGTCGTGGCGCTGCTTCGGGCGTGCAAGGCAGCCAATCGACCGCAAGTGATCGTCGATTATGCGGCGGAAAAACTATCGACGCGGATGTTAGATACCATGCCATTGGCGTTGTCCACCATTGCGTGGGCGTATAGCAAGACGAATCAGTCCGACAAGGCGATGGAGACCTACGACAAGGCCCTGGTCAGTTCGGGATCGGATGTGGCCGTGTATACGCGCGTGGTCAGGGAGATGGTGGAGACCTTCGGGGGCGACGCGGCCCTGGAGCGCGAGAAAAAGCGGGCCGAGGGACAACCCGACAACATCGAGCGGCAAAAAGTGCTGATCAACCTGCTGCAGCTCGGCAATAACGACAAGGAGGCGCTCGTGGTGGCGCAGCGCATAGAGACGCTGGCCGCAAAGGACACGGATATTACGTTTTCGATGCTGGCGCAGGGACTTCTCCTGCAGCGACTGGGCCAATACGAAGAGGCCAGGGGCAAGTATGAGTCCGTGATCAAGCGGGAGCCCGACAACGTCGTGGCCCTGAACAACATTGCGTACCTGCTGACGGATGAACTGGGCAAGCCGGCCGAGGCGGTGCCTTATGCCGAGCGGGCCAACCGACTTGAACCGGGAAATCCGGAGATTCTGGATACGCTCGGTTGGGCCCTGGCCAAGACCAATCGTCCGGGCGAAGCGGCGGGGATGCTGTTGCGGGCGATTCAGGTTGACGCCAATAACGTGGCGGCGCTATACCACTTAGGGGTCGTCCATCTCAACAAGGGGGAGCTGGAAGACGCACGCAATCGGTTGGAGACCGCCAAGGCGATCGCTCAGCGGGCGCTGGGTATGGTCAAGAGTTCCGCCGAAAAGGCCAACATCAGTACTTTCCTGGCGGATATTGACGCGTCGCTGAAAAAGGTCAACGAGGCGCAAGAATAGCCGGTGGTTCCGACGCGGCCGTCCGGGCCGGTCGAGTCCGAGCGGAGCCTGAGGGTCCGAAACGTCGAAATGTACATTGGCGGGTCCTTGCTGAGGGTCCGCCCTGTGCCGGGGAGGTTGTTTTTATGCGCCCGGACGGACGGAAAGACCAAGAATGACCACGCTGACCGCTGCCACTTCGCAGCATCCGATGGGCCTGCCGACGGGAACGATGAGTCGGCCGGTCCCCGCGCCGGCGTCCGCTCCTGGGGGCGTCGGTATGACCGGGGCCGAGGTCCTTCGCATCGTCCGTCAGCGGCTGGTCATGATCATTTTCTTGACGTTGTTCTTCGCAGGTCTGACGGTCGGAGTGACCTATCTGATGATTCGGTATTACCCCCAGTACAAGGGGACGGCGCTGGTATTGGTTCAGTCGATCAGCCCGCGCGACGTGATGGAGCCGATCAAGCCGCAGGAGGTGCGGGAGGAAGAAGTGGCGCGCCTGCTTCAGGACCAGGCGCTTTTCGTCAAGAGCCCTGAAGTACTGGGAGCGGCGCTGCAGGATCCTGAAGTTCGCGACACGGTTTGGTATCGCGAGGCGGAGCAGGAACAGGCCAAGAAGGGTGAAGACCCGGTGGATCTTCTGGGCGATATCCTGACGGCGGAACCTGTTCGCGATTCCAACTATGTGGGCGTCTCCGTGACATGGAAAGTGGCGGAGGAGGTGCCGAAGCTGGTCAACTCGATTGTCGCGAAGTACGTGGAGATCGTGGACCGGCAGCAGAAGCAATCGATTCGCGAGGCGGAAGAACAGATCGGCGCGGAAGTCGGGCGCGCCAAAGGGTTCCTCGATCAAAAGACCGCGGATATCGAGAAGTTCCGCGCGGAGTTCAACGTGTTGGGAGTTGCCCAGCGTGAGACGGAGGAGCGGATCCTGACGTTGACAGCGCTGGTGACGGAATTGCAGGTGGACATGTTCGGCAAGAAGGCGATCTATGACGCGCTGGCCAACGCGACGCCGGATTCCCTGCCCATTACGGCCGAACTGCAGAACCTGATCAATTCGGACCCGTTCATTTATCAGCTCGAACAACGGCTTCAGACGGCGGAAGAGGAACTGAATGCGGCCAAATCGCGGTTTGGGGAAAACCATCGCGTGGTGAAAGGAGCGCAAGTCGCCCGGGACGTCTCGGCGGACCGCGTCCAGGAGGAGCGCGCCCGCAAGATCGTCGAATATCAGCGCAATCAGATCGATCAGGCCAAACAGAGTTTTCTGGAGGCCCAGGAGCAGCTGGTCACGTTGAAAGACAGCCTGATCGAAGCGCGAGCCGAGCAGCAGGACAAGGACGCCAAGCAAGCGAAGTATCTGCGGCTGGAAGACGAGCTCGAGCAATACAAGACGCAGTACGAACAGCTTCAGGAGAAGAAACATCTGCTAGAGGTGACACTGCGGCAGAAGAAATCGGTGCAGATCGAGGCCCGGTCCTGGGCGAAGGAGCCGAAGCGGCGCTCCAGTCCGAAGTGGGAGATTTGGGTGCCAATTGGGAGTTTCCTGGGGCTGGCAGTGAGCATTGGTTTTGCCCTGCTTCTGGAGATGGCCGACAAGAGCGTGCGGACGCCGCGCGACGTCCTGCGGCATTCGATCCCCGTGCTCGGCACCATCCCGTCGACGGAAGACGACGAAATCGAAATCCCGCGGGTGGAGACGGCGAGCCTGGATGCCCCGCACTCGGTCGTCGCGGAGTCGTTCCGCAACCTGCGGGCGAACCTGTTCTTCAGCGCGCCCGCCGAGCAGCAGGGCGTGATCCTGGTGACGAGTCCGAGCGGCGGAAACGGCAAGACGACGGTGGCGACGAACCTGGCGATCTCGATTGCCCTGTCCGGGCGGCGCGTGCTCCTGATCGACGCGAACTTCCGGCGGGCCTGCCTGCCGCGGATCTTCGCGGGGATGCGCGACGAGGGGCTGTCCAATGTGCTGATCGGCCAGGCGCACCTGGACGACGTGGTGACGACGACGAGCGTGCCGGGCCTGGACGTGCTGAGCGCGGGCCCGGTGCCGCCCAACCCGGCGGAATTGCTGGGCAGCACGCTGCTGCGGGATTTGATCGTGGAGGCGCGGGCGCGGTACGACCAGGTGATTTTCGACGGCCCGCCGGTGCTGCTGGTGAGCGACGCGATGGTGCTGGCCGGCTCGGTGGACGGGGTGCTGTTGGTGTGCCAGTACCGGGAGACGTCGCGGGGCGCGCTGCAGCGGACGCAATCGCAGCTGGAGGCGATGAACTCGAGGATATTCGGCGCGGTCCTGAACAAGGTGGAGTCCCGCGCCGGCGGCTACTTCCGCAAGGCCTACCGCGAGTTTTACGCGTACAGCGAGCCGAGCGAGGAATCACGCGGCGAGACGCCGCAGCTCAAGTCCGACGTTGAGGGGGGGCAGCTTCGGGCCGATGACGCGGGTGCGGCGCCTGCCGCGGGGTCGACGGAGGCCGGCGACATCGACTCGACCGCGAGGGCGGAATTGGGCGCCGATCTGCTGCCGTCGGTCGACGATATTTCCCCCGCGATGGACGAGCCGCTTCCGACGGTGGAGACGATTTCCCCGGGGACCGGTTCGGACTGGGGCACGATTGATCTGGATCAGGAGATCGACGCGATCAGCGGCGAGAAGCTGCTGACCGAGGATGATCTCAAGCTGGATGACAGCACCCCGCCGGAGGAACCGGGACTCGCCGACGAATCCGGCGACGCCGAACGGCCTCGCTAAGACGCAATTCCCGCGATACAATCCGCTTTTCCATAGTCCGGACGGAGACGCCCATTGCGTGATCCGATTCAATTGGCGCGGGGGATGCTGAAGGAGCAGGCGGAGGCGCTGGGCGCCCTGGCCGATCTGGTGGGCGAGCCTCTTCAGAAGGCCGTCGCGCTGGTTCTCGCCGCGCGCGGGCAAGTCGTCGTCTCGGGTCTGGGCAAGAGCGGGCTGATCGCGCGGAAGATCGCGGCGACGCTGGCCAGTACGGGCACGCCGGCGATCTTCATGCACCCGGTTGAAGGCGTTCACGGGGATTTGGGGGCTGTCGGGCAGGACGCCGCACTCCTCGCGCTTTCAAAGAGCGGTCACACCGAAGAACTGGTCAGTTTCGTCGGGCATTTTCGCCGGGTGGGGGGGAAAGTCATCGCGATCTGCGAGGCGGGGCAGTCGCCACTGGCCGAACTCGCGGACGTGGTCCTGCCCATCCCCCAGCGACCGGAGGCCGGGCCGTTGGCTCTTGCCCCAACGACCAGCACGTTGATGACGCTGGCGCTGGGCGATGCGCTGGCGATGGCACTCTTGGATTCGCGGGGATTCAGTGAAGAGGAATTCGCGAGGTTTCACCCGGACGGGAGCCTGGGCCGGCGCTTGCTTATGCGAGCCTCCGACTTGATGCACGGCGGGGAGCAACTCGCCTGCGTAAAGGAAAGGGCGACGTTTAATGAGCTGCTCGTGGAGATGACGAGCAAGCGACTGGGCATGTCCTGTGTGGTGGCTGAAAAGGGCGAGTTGCTGGGTGTCTTTACGGATGGCGACCTGCGGCGGCTGCTGACGCGCTGCGAAACGCCGGGGAAGCTGTCGGCGGGGCAGGCGTGGCGGCAGAGTCGCCGCGACCCAGCGGATACGCCGGTTCGCTCGTCGACGGTCCCGCCGGTGACGCTGGCGGTGGACTGCCTGCGGATTATGAGGGAGAGCGAAATCACCGTTCTTGTGGTGTCCGAGGATGGGCACCGACCGGTGGGGATTGTGCGGTTGCAGGATTTGGTGCGGGCGGGGCTGGGTTAAGGGAGGGCGAGGCTCCCGCCGAGCCTTCCCAGGCGGGATGTCGGGGTAGGCGGAGATGGAACTCCATAACAGCACGCATTTGGACAGTGCGACCTTGGAGAGGCTCTTTCAAGAAGCGGTGGCGGACTGGCCGCATGACGGGATGCGCGTGTTCGTTCGATACAGCCGGGGGTCGGATTTCTCGGGGAGCTGCTACTACCGGCCGCCGCGGATTCATATCAACCTGGGGCGGCGGAATCGCTACCCCTATGCGATTCGCACGCAGATCGCCCGGGCCCGGTCGGATCGGCGATCATGGTGGCGGGAGCTCTATGAGGTAGAGGCAGCGGACGCCGTTCAACTGGCGTTTTTCCTGTTCATGCACGAATTTTACCATTGGCTGGTGCGGAAGGCCCGGCGGAACAGCCGGCAAAAGGAGGGCCGGTGCGACCGGTTCGCGGTGCGGGGGATGGTGGAGCGATGGGGGGTGATTGTTCGCGATACCAATGGGCGGGCGGTGCCGCGGGGAGAGTGGGACTTTCAGGACCTTGATGGGTTCGTGGCGGCCGCGCGTCGGACGGGGGTGCGGAATCGGATCGTGCGGACGATCCGACCGGCGGTCGTGGCTTCGGCCGCGGGGTTGGCAGCGGCCCGAATCGCGAACCCGGCAAATCGCGGCGGCCAGTTGCTGCTGTTTCCGGTCGAGTAATCCGATCTAACGATGACGGTTGGCACGTCCGGTCGAAGTTGCAGGTCCGAAACCGGAATCCGGCTTGACTTATAATATTCTGGCTTATATTATGTTACAGTAGGTTGGAGCGGCTGTTCGCGATGGGGAAATAACACTCCGCTTCGGGGGATTCCGATTCGGGCAGATTGCCACGCGTCGAATCGGCGTAGGAATTACGGCGAACAGTTAGCCTAGAATCGATTGAGATTCCATCTCATCGAGTTCGGTTTCCGGACCGATGGGAGTTTTAGAAAAACCCGTCTTCCACTCGCTGCGGCGCCCTTTGACCGCGCCAAAACCAACAGGGCGCCGCACGCCTTTTTTACACTTCTCAGATTGCTTCCGCGGCTGAATGGGTGGGGTCGCAATCGCTTACGCGTCAGATGTTCATGAGATGATCGGGATGGCGCCTGGCGAAAGCCTCGACGCCGGCGGCGTACCGTTGCAAGGTATTGGCGATCGCGGCGTCTTCGTCGCCCTGCGCTTGTTCGGGGGTGAGCAGCGGGGGCGTGACGATGAGCTGGTAGTAGAAGTTGCGCCGGGAGACGACGAACCCCTGAATGGTAGGTGCGCCGTTGCGGAGGGCGATCTGCACCGGGCCGGCCAGGATATTGCGCGTTTCGCCGAAGAGCGTGACGGGAACGGTCTTGGTGTTATCCCCGCGCTGGCGCTCGACGTCGAGGAGGCTGGCGACGACGCCGTTTTTCTTCAGGTGGCGGTAGAGCATGCGCGGGAAGGACGAGGCGAGGACGATGTTCATCTTCGCCACTTCGGGGAAGGTGTCGCGGTACTTTTTCTGGATGTACCGGCGGACGTGGCTTTCCCGGCCGTCGCGGACGCCGGCAATGTCATAGCCCAAGAGTGCGCCCATCAGGCCGGCAACATGGGCGGCTCCAAAGTGGCAGAGGGCGATGTAGACACCCTTGCCATCGGAGAGGGCGGCGTCGACGTATTCCTGCCCCTTGGGCTTGATGCGGTTCATCAGTTTGGCGCGGGGGATGCGGTCCATGATGGTGTAGAACATTTTGTCGCAGCGGACGCGCATGAAATAGCGCCAGGTGATGCGGCGGCGCTGGGCGGGCGTGAAATCGTCGTGGAAATATTGGACCAGTTTGCGATCGACGCGGCGGCGGCGCTTGTAGTCCGACAGGTATTCCAGCGTGGCGAAGGCCTGGCCGAGCTTGTAGAGGCCGGAGAGACCGAAGCAGCGGGCGTAGGTCATGAGGAAGCCGCGAACGAAGGCGATGCGGGCGCGGATAAACCAGGGGATGGGACGGTCGGGCAGAAGTGATGGCGATGCGGACGCATCGGCGGAAGGCTCGGCGTCGAGGCGATTCGAAGTAGGCGGATCGATCTGCATGACAGGGCCGTTTGCCGACATGGTTGTGACGCTAGTCCAGGACAATTCGTCCTTCTTGAAAGTCGATCTCCAAACGATGTCCACGGAAGAAATCAAGACCTAGCAACCCATCGACCGACGCACTCGGCGGCAACGTGTGCGCGAGTACCGGCAACGATTTCCGATGTTGACCCAGCGCTTCGATCTGAGAGATTGACAGGCGGGGGGCATACTCGATACCGCTCCCCGTCGTTACCCTGACGCGCTCCTCGGCGGCCGCTGGGTCGTATCCCGCATAGACAAGCTTGGCTGTGTTGAACATCGTGCCCGTCGCGCCTGTATCGAGCGCCAGCCGGGCATAACTCATTCCGGCAGGCCCCCAGAATCGCACGTTAACGATGATTAAGCCCTCGGTGGGATCGAACGAAAAACTCATAGCGCGATCGCCGTGTCCTTGGGCATGCGGCCGGTAAAGAGGGTAGCAGATTGTTTGGGGCGAAGCTCAAGCATTTTTTGATAGACTTCATCCCTGTCTTTGCTGTGCCATACTACCTTGCCCCGAACGACTTCCAAGTTTTCGTCTACCTCTGGATCCTCAACGAGAATCCATTCGGAGTCGTATCGATTGCAAATTTCCGCAATGGACAGGATATCGGCCACGATTACTCGCTCCTCGCCAATAGTATAAGTGCCTCCCCCTGCTTATTCACTCTTCCTCTTCCTTATGCGGCTTGTACTGGGCGATGATCGCCTGCGCCTCGTTCGAGGGGACGGGTTCGTAGTGTGAGAGTTCCATGGCGAAGCTGCCCTTGCCGCCGGTGATGGAGCTGAGGCGCGAGTGGTAGTCGGCGACTCTGGCGAGCGGGACCTGCGCCTTAATGACGGCCAGGTTGCCGGGGAGCATGTCCTGTCCGCTGGGGCGGCCGCGGCGCTGGGCGAGGTCGCCGGTGATGTCGCCGACGTTGTCCTGAGGGACGGTGACTTCGATGTTGACGATCGGTTCGAGCAGGACGGGCTTGGCCTTGAGGATGGCGTCCTTGAAGGCGTACTTGCCCGCCGTCTTGAAGGCGACTTCCTTGGAATCGACGGGATGGTCTTTACCATCCGTGATCATCACCTTGATGTCCTGAAGCGGGAAACCGGCGAGGGCCCCCTGGCCCATCAATTCCATGACGCCTTTGCGAATCGCCGGCTCGAAGCTGCTGGGGATTGATCCGCCGAAGATATCCCAAGACCATTCCAAGGGCGGTTCGGTGCCGCGCGGGAGCGGTTCGACCTTGAGATAGACCTCGCCAAACTGCCCCGCGCCGCCGGTTTGCTTCTTGTGGCGATGGTGCCCCTCGGCCGTCATCGTAATCGTCTCGCGGTAAGGGATTTTTGGCGGCTTGGTGTTGACGGTGAGTTTGAACTGCCGCTGCATCTTGGAAAGGATCGCGCGGAGGTGCAAATCGCCGACGCCGCTGATCACCAGTTCGTGGGTCTGCGGGTCGTGCACCGCCTTGAAGCAGGGGTCGATGTCCGTGAAGCGACGGACGGCATCGCTGATCTTGGTCTCGTCGCCGCGAGCCGTCGGCTCGAGGGCGAGCGCATACATCGGGTTCGGGAATTTCGGCATTGGTACTTTGCCTTCCACCGTGTCGCCGAAGACCGTGTTCCCGATATGAAAATCCATCTTGGCGACGGCAATGATGTCGCCCGCAATGGCCTCATCCACGTCCTTATGGTCCGCCCCCTGAAACTTGAGAAAGTGGCCTGGTCGGGCGCCTTTCTTTTCGCCGGGCATGAGCAGCGTGCCGTCGGGCTTGAGGCGGCCGGCCAGGGCGCGAAGAAAGGCGTACTTGATGTGGCTCTTGTGATCGACGGCGATCTTGAAGACCTGACCGCAAAAGGGGCCGCCGGCGCTCAGCGGTTTTTCCTCGCCGCCGACGATGAGCTTGCGCTGTTTACCCTGCGTGGGGTTGGGGCATTCCTTGGCCAGAAAGGCGAGCAGTTCCTTGATGCCGACGTTGGCGCGGGCGTTGGTGAAGAGGATGGGGACGATCTTCCCGGCGGCGATCGCCTTGGGCAGATTGACTTCCACTTCCTCGGCGGAAAGCTCGCCGGCTTCGAAGTATTTGTTCAAGAGGGCGTCATCGACTTCGGCGACGCGCTCGACGATGTTGGTGTGCGCCTCGGCGACGCTGGAGACGTCGACGTCGCCCTTGTCGTTGGCGATGCAATCGACGACGGACTTGCGACCGCCCGACGGGAGGTTGATCGGCGTGACTTCCGGGCCGATGGTTTCCTTGAGGGCCTTCATCAGATCGTCAAGATGGACGTTCTCGCCGTCGATGCGGTTGACGACGACGACGCGGGCCAGACCGTTGGCGGCGGCCTGGTCCTTCAGGCGGCGGGTGTTGACCTGGACGCCGGCGGAAGCATTGACGACGATGACGGCGGTCTCGACGGCGGCCAGGGCGGCGATGGCCGGGCCGATGAAGTCGGGCGAGCCGGGCGTATCGATGACGTTGAGCACGCGCTTGTCGTGCGCGAGACTCAGGATGTGCGACTCGATCGAGATGCCGCGCTCTTTTTCTTCCTCGTCCACGTCCAGGTGGCTGGTCTTGTCGGCGACGCTGCCGAGCCGGCCGGTCGCGCCGGTCGTGTGGAGCAGGGCTTCACAAAGAGAGGTCTTTCCCGATCCGCTATGTCCCACCAGGGCGATGTTGCGGATGTCCTCGGTCGTGTAGTTGGGCATGGGGCCTCCGACTCTCCATAAACGCGGCCAACTGAACAGGTACCCGCCGCGGGCTTTCTGCCTCCCGGCGGGCCGATGCAAAGACTGAAAATGTTACCGGCGCGGGCCGTGAGCGGCAAGCAAACGGGAACGACGTCAACCTCCTGTGGCCGACGATTCCGGCACCAGAACTCGCGTGTAGAGCCAGTAAACGAAGCACAGAAAGACGCCCTCGACGAGGACGCCAAGCAGACCGTCTACGACGCCGTGCAGCCAGACGAGCAGGACGGCAAATGTCAGACTATTTACGACGATGGAAGCGATCGATTGGAGGCGCTGACCGGCGACGCCGGGCTCGTCAGATTCCTTGCGGCGCAGGCCCCACAGTACGCCGGCGGCCAGCGTGGCGGAGAAGGCGATGGTGTAGGGCAGCAGCGTGACGACGGATTCGCGATCTTCGGCGCGCCAGAAGACCACGACGATGGACGTGATCAGTGCGCCGAGGGCGATCCAGACTGAGAGCAGTGCGAACATGGATTCACACGATGACTGCCGCGAGTTCGCGGCGTCGAAAGACCCAGACGGCGACAAGCATCACCAACATCCCTTTCACGAGCACGAATTTCCAGGTCTTCTCCCAGAGTATGCGCCAGCCGACTGCCCGCCCCTCGATCAAATGGCGGACGGGGTCGACGTCGCCGATGGAGAGTACCCAACCAAAGGTTTCGACCGTCGTCTTCCGGATCTGATAGGCCAAGTCGCGATCGTAGTCGGGCGGGGCGTATTCCTCGGAGACGGCGAGCGAATCAGCGACGAACCCCATGGACGAGCTGATGATGTAGAGCGTGAGGACGATGAGCGCGCCGACGGGAAAGCTCAGGAATGTCGAGGCGCAAACCCCGAAGGCGGCCAGGCAGGCCAGAGGGATGAGCAGAGCCAGCGCTGCCTGAAAGAGACTCAGTTCAAACGAGCCGACGCGATAAAGCACTTCCACTTCTTCGCCTTCGATGTCGAAAATCGCATCGAGCCGGCGGGGATCAATATTCACGACGCTGACGCGGATGGTTCCGTCCGGCTCGATGCCCTGCTGGGGGATTTCCAATTCGTTCGTCGTGTTCACGGGAAATGTGTCGGCCTGTTCGAGGAAATTGGGCTTTCGCGGGTCGCCCAGTCCCCATAGGCACAACAGGGTGTCGGCTTCCAGCGTTCGACCCTCGAAGCGCGCCGCCAGCGGCGGCGACGACGTTCGGAACTTGAAGCGGATGCTCATGATGTGGTCAGAACCCTCCTGGGGAGGCGGGCCCTTCATTTCCCATTGGCGACCGTCGCCGGGAGCGATGGTGATGTACTGCGCGCCGAGGGCCGTGCGAATCTGGTCGCGAATGCGCTTGTCCGACCAGCCTTCGGGGAGCCGATCTTCCGACTTGAGCCGGTCATAGAGTTCATCGATGTCCTTGGTCAGGTCCGGGACAGGCGCGGGAATCCCGGTGCGGGCGACGAGGACCTGGCGGCGCAATTCGTCGAAGCGGCGGAGGTTGACACGGCTGGGTTCGGGCAGGCGGATGAGGATGTCCCCGATCTGCTGCCGGGTTTTTCCGAGGGCGTCGGCAAACGCCGCGATGAGGGGGCTGCCCATTCCCTTGGCGCCGGGCCCCCGGACCTGTTCGAGTCGATCGACCACGGCGGCGGCCTGGCTGGGCGTGAGCGCGCCGTACGTTTCGAGGTCGTGCAGGAGGGTACCCTTGTAGCGTTCCACGATAATGGTCGTGCCGACACGGGTCATGAGGACGGCCAGCGCGAGCAGCAAGACGTTGAGCGTCATGATGCCGACCCACTTGCCGGCGACGATCTGCCAGCGGGGGATCGGTTTGGAAACGACGCCGTAGATCTGCCGGCTGACAATCTCGACGGAAAGGCTGCGACACGAGAAGAGGATGGTCAGCAGGGCGAGTATGAAGCCGGTAAAGCCCATCGAATACGAGATGAACATCTGCAGGCGGCCTTTGATGGTCCCGTCGCCTTCGGCGGTGAGCCAGAAGAGGGGGATCGCCACGAGGATCATCAGGGCGAAGCCGGAGGCGACTTTGGCGCGGATCCCCTCGGCCAGCGTCGTGCGGGCGACGGCGGTGATGCGCTGGCGGGCGCCGCGCAACTCCCAGCCGCCGACTTCGCCGGCCTGGCGATTGAAGGCCTGGCGGATCACGTACACGAGCGTCAGCAGGCCCATGAGGCCGCCGAAGGTGAACATGATCATGAAGAAGGTGTTTTCCATGGGGCGGCGACCGTGAGAGGAGAGATCAGGAGGAGGAGTCCGACGGCGGCGGCTTCGAGGGCGAGGGTTGAAGCAGGCGTTCCAGCACGGCGCGGTCGGGTTCGCGGTGCGGGAGGGGTGATTCAATAGGCCCAGCGACTTCAGCGGGGGGCGCCGGCTTTTTTCCTTTTTCAAGTTGCTCGATGAGGTCGGTTCGCGGGGCCGGGGCCGGCGGGGACGAGACGTCCGTATCGACGGCGACGGGCGGCGCGGCATGGCGGCCGGCCTCCACCAACTCGTCGACGAGCGAGGCGGGCGTGCCGCCCTTGCCACCGAGAAACTCGGAGACGCCGACGGTCGATTCGGCGCCGCTCGTTTGCAGCTTTTCGCGCTGAGCCTGGCTGACGACGCGAAGGAAGAGCGATTCGAGGCGGTCGGTGGGGTGATCGACGGAAAGTGTGTCGCTTCCTGATTGGGCGATGATCTCGCGGATCTTGCGAATGGCGACGTCGTTGAGTTGGCGGGCGGTGATCTGTGTGACGTCGCGCCGTTCCAACAGATCGCCAACGGGACCGAGGGCCTGCCGACGACCGCCGTACATGATCGCGACGCGGTCGCACACGTCCTCGACATCGGCGAGCAGGTGGCTGCACAGCAAGACGGTCTTGCCGCGCTCGCCGAGGATTTCGATGACGTCCTTGATCTGGCGCGTACCGACGGGATCGAGGCCGGTCGTCGGCTCGTCGAGGATGAGGAAGTCCGGGTCGTTGATCAAGGCCTGGGCGAGGCCGATGCGGCGGGCCATCCCCTTTGAGTATGTACCGACGGGCCGGCGGCCGGCGCGCTTGAGGCCGACCATTTCGATGAGCTGTTCGGTGCGTTTGCGGCGCTCGTGGCGATCGAGCTTAAAAAGGCGACCGTAGTAGTCGAGCGTCTCATACGCGTTGAGATAGCGGTAGAGATAGGACTCTTCGGGCATGAAGCCGATGCGGGCTTTGACGGCGGTGTCCGTCGGCGGGCGGCCGAAGACGCGGGCCGCGCCCGAGGTCGGGTATAACAAGCCGAGCAGCATCTTTATCGTCGTGGATTTGCCGGAGCCGTTGGGCCCCAGCAGGCCCAGGACTTCGCCGGGGCGGACGTCGAGATCGAGATGGTCGACGGCGAGGACCTTGTCCCGCCCCCAGAAGTCCTGAAACACTTTGGTGAGGGCGACGCACTCGACGACCGGCGGCAGGGTGCGGTCGGTGCTCATGGCATCACCAGCTCCGGTTTTTTCTTGCGGGGTTGCCCGGCGCCGAGGTCGTGATCGTCCCTCTTATCCCGCGCGGCCGCGGGCATGTCGGAACTGCGGGGAATTCTCAGCCAGATCTTCCCGTCCCGATCCTTGGATACCCACATTTTTGCGATTTCCGGGTTGTCCAGAGCGCGGGCATAGGTTTCGTCGCGGAGGCGGCTGATGAAGATCTCCGGGTTGCGCTGATACTCGGGCAGCAGGGACTTGAATTGTTCCCAGTCGCCGGCGGCCTCCTTGACGACCTGGTCGCGCTGGATCATGGCCCCCTTGATGATTCCCTGGACACTGCCGCTGGCTTTTTCCAGGAGCGCCTCGACCTGCACGCGCTGCGCGTCGTATTGCTTTTGCAGGTCCTCCGTTGACCCCTTTGCCGACTCCGTGGAAATGAGCTTGGTCAGGAGGTCGTATTCCTTCGAGATCGCCTCGGCCAACGGCGCAAAGTCCGGACCGGCGGCCTGCAATTTCCTCTCGCGAGCCTCCGAGCGGGCCTTGGTGATAGTCGAGGCCATTTCCGTCTGGGCGGAGAAGACCTTGTCGAAATCCTCCTGCACCTGCCGCGGGGGCAGGATCGCCTCGACGGTGCTGCTCTTGGGCGCGAGCACGCCGGTGTTGGGGTCGACGCTGATGCCCAGCGGCGTTCCCGCCTGGGCCAATTCGTCGAGTTTTTGATTGATCCCCCGGGCGACGGCCAGCAGAAATTCGTCCTGCTTGCTTCCGCGAATGACGAGGGCTTCTTCGCGGGCGGCACACTCGATCACGGCATCCCGCGCGAGACTCGACAGGATGGTGTATTCGGGATATCGCTCGAACGCCGGGGACCTGGGACCGGCGAGAGGGGCGGGCATGGGATGGACGTAGGTCACATAGTTGACGGCGTCGGTGATGCGGTACTTGATGATCAGCGAGGCGTGCAGGATGTTGACGTCGCCCGTGATGAGATAATCGTCGCGGAGCGGGCTCAAGGCGTTGTACTTGGGCCCGGCGATGCCCGTCGCCTTTTCCTGATCAGAGAGCTGGAACATGAACTCGACCGGAAGCTCGCGCTCGCTGGTGGGGACGGTGATCCAGCGCTCAAAGGGATAGGGCCAGGACCAGTGCCAGCCGGGCCGGAGCACGGCGGCCTCGGTAGGCTGACCGGGCGCGGCGCCGACGATCCGGCCGTAACGGAGGACGAGGCCCTGCTCATGTGGTTTGACACTGAACCAGCCGCTGAGGAAATAGAGGACGACGAGGACGAGCATGAGGAGCTTGAGGATGCCGAAGCTCTTGCGCAGGGCCTCGGCCAGCGATTGATTCGCCGGGTCGAGCGCTTCCTCCTGCCCGGGAGCGACGGGCAGAGAGCGATCGGGTTGGGAAGGCGTCGAAGTCATGGGCGGCGTCATTCTCCATCTCTCGGGGGCCGGACGTCATTCGATTCGGCCTGGGCGGTTTTTTGAGCGCCGCCCTGGGCGACATCTTTCTGCGATTGGGGGGGCTGGGGCGTCGGCGCGGCGTTCCGGAGAAGCTTGAGAAACTCGAATTGATTCGCATCGAGGACGAGAGTGGATTGGCCGCTCTCCAGAATCTTCAGGAGCGTCTCCTTCGTTTTCAGGAGGTTGCTGAGTTTCTGATCTTTCATGAATTCCTTGTTGTAGCTGGCGGCGATGGCGTCGCCCTGGGCCTCGATCTGTTTGGCATACGCCTCGGCGCGAGCCAGGATCTTGTTGGCGACCTCCGCCGCCGTGGAGCGTATCTCCTGACCCTTGGCCTGCCCCTCCGAGGTCAGTTCCTTGATCGTCGCCTGCCGGTCTTCCTTCATGCGGGCGAAGACCTCCTTGGTGACGGACTCGGGGATGCCGAGCCGCTTGATGCCGACGGTGACGATTTCGATCCCGTAGTTTTTGAGGGCCTGTTCGCGGATGCCGCCGAGGAATTCCTTCTCGATCTCCGCGAATTTCATTTCCTTGGGATCGACATTGACGAGATGGCTCAGGGGATGGGTTCGCAGGACGATGGAGACGCGGTTTTCCAACAGGTCGCGAATCTTCGCGCCGGCGGCATCCTCCTTGCTGACGGCCTTGAGGAACTGCCTGCCGTCGGCGATGCGCCATGTCGCGTAGGCGGTCAGGACGATCGTCTTCTGGTCCTCGGTGCCGAGCTGGCGGAAGTCGGTCTCGAACGAGCGGAGGCGGGTGTCGTAGCGATGGATGCGATCGATGGGCCAGGGCATCTTGAAGTGCAGGCCGGCGTTTTTCGGTTCGACGGTTTCGACGATCTCGTCAAAGCGCGTCACGACGGCGGTCTCGGTGAAGCGCACCTGAAACGCGCACATCATGAAGACGATGATCACGACGACGAGGGCCGCGACCAATAAGGCTGGGATGTTTCTGGTCATAGGAACCAATCTCGCTGCGGGTTAAAGAGGTTTCTAGCGTCCTTGTTCCGCCATTCGCTCCAGGGTGGTCATTTCCTTTTCGCCTTGGAGAATATCAATCGGCTGCGGCGGACGCAGGTCCATCTCATAGGTGACGGCGGAGGAATCTTCGAGCACGATGATGTACTTGCGCACATGGTGCAGCCCCTCCTGCATCATCTTGAGGTATTGGCGATAGAGATAGACGCGCGGCGCCATTTGATAGGCGGCGAGCTGGGTCGCATAACTCTCCGCTTCGGATTGCTGGTCGAAGACGCGCGTCAGGGCGTTGCGCAGGGCGTCCACGGCCCGTTTGCGGGCCTCGCCCCCCACCTCGGTCAGCAGAAGGCGCTCCACCTCGGCGGTCCGTTCCGCGAGATTCGCGGCGCCCTCGGCGCGGGCCTTGTCCTCGGCCACGATGGCGTCGTACAGGGCCTGCCACTGCGTGCCCGCGCTTTCCACGCGCCGTTGGGCTGCATCGCCCAGGGCTTCCTTGATCGACGCGTCGCGCGTCTCGAAGGCGCTGACCACATCTTCGTACGCCTTGGCGACATCTTCGTCCGGCGGAGGGTGTACGCCGCCGATCCCGACGTGGACGATCTTCACGCCCAGCCCCCGGCCGTCGTAGCCCGCGCCGTCGCAGGCCTCCTGAATGCGCTCATGGAGCAGGCGCGACGCCTCAATGCCGCCGTGACCCAGCAGGTCGAGCACGTCCGCCTGCGCGGCGTAGCTGGTCAGTTCGCGGAAGGCGAGGGATTCGATGATGGCGGGGACATCCTCGGCCTGGGCGTGGTAGCGGATGACTTCCGCGTCGTCGTCCTTGACGCGCCATTGGACCGGCATGTTCATGCTGAGCAGGTTGATCGGCACCTTCGCCGTGGCCGAGGCGGTCTTATCGGCGACGAGGAGTTGGTATTCCTTCTTGTAGTGCTTCTTGGTCCAGAGGATCGGGGCGCCGATCTCAACTTCGTCTTTGACTTCGGACTCTTCATAACCGATGGCCATTCGCTGGACGCGCTCGACGGGGATGATCGTCGCGCGGTCGATGGGCCAGAACCAGGTGAAGTGGATGCCGGGCTTGGCGGTGTGTTCGGGCCGGCGGCCGAGATGTTCGATGACGGCCTGGTGACCCGGGGGAACGACGACGATGCAGGTGAGGGCGGCAATGACGGCGACCTGGACCAGCAGCAGCGGTATCACGGCGCGGCCGAGGAGCTTGTAGAACCACGTTTCGCTGACCCGAAAGCCGAACTGATAGTCGATGGCATTGGCCATGCTGCGGAGGATGCCCTCCGGCTCGCTGAACATGCCGAAGAGGCGGCTGTCATAGAAGGAGCGCTGCTCCTCATGGGGAACGCGCGGGCGGTAGAAATCCAGGACGAAGTTGATGATCGTTTCGGCGGCGAGGATGATGAGAATGGCGCCGATTCCCCAGCCGAGCCAGTGGTCCACTCCCTCAATGCCGCTGATCTTGCAAAGGAGGGCGACGCAGACGGCGAGGCACAGGGCGCTGGTGCCGAACATGAAGTTTCCGCCGGCGCGAAGCAGAGACCACTGCCGGATGCGGCTCATCCCCAGGGCGTAGCGCGAGAGCATGAAGCAGGCAAAGGCGATGCCGCCCATGAAGAAGAGCAGGACTGTCGCGGAATCGCCTATCGCGCCCGTTGGGCTCGTATCGGAGGCAAAGCGCCAGGACCACTTGAAGACGGCTTTAAGCGGCAGAACCAACGTGGCCGCGCCAAGGTGGTACAGCGCGATCAGCAGGGCGAGGGACGGGACGAGATAGCGCTCGATGGTCCGCAGGCGGCGGCCCATGGCGAGGGCCTCCATCTGATCGAGGTCTTCCTCTTTGAAGATCGTTTGCGCCCCGGCGAGATGTCCCTGGCGCTGGCGCTCCAGTTCCGCGACTTCCAGCCGTTCCTCGGCGACCAGCCGCTGCTGGTGAAGCTGGATCAACGAAAGCAGCCAGATGCCCACGGCGCCGAGGGCCTGAAAGGCCGTGGCCCAGACCGCGGTGCTTTCGCTCCATACGGCGAGGATGACCAGGAGGACCCCGGCCAGGAGGCTGGTCAGTCCGCCCAACAGGGCGACGCCTTCGCCACGTTTGTCTGTATTTCCCATCTACGCCCTTAACTGACTCTCGCCGTGACTCGCCGTCGGCGGCTCCCGGTGCAGGTATGCAAGGGAGGGGGTCGCCATGGGCGACCGGGATTGCGTATTCTACGGAAGCCTGACCGGGTGCCAAGCACTAGACTCTGCCCTCGATCGTATTATCGCTTAAGATCACGACGCATCGCATGAATCAACTCGCGGCCATCGCCAAGAATACGCTGCTGCAGACGTTTCGGCAGCCGCTTTACGGGATCATCGTGATCGTGACGCTGGGCGGGATCGCCCTCGCGCCGTCACTGACCGGCTGGACGCTGGACGACGACAATAAGTTGTTGCGCGACATAGGATTGTCTACGCTCCTGATCCAGGGGTTGTTCTTGGCGGCCTTCGCCGCGTCCAGCGTTATTGACTCGGAAATCGAGGATAAGACGGTCCTCACGGTCGCAGCCAAGCCGGTTTCGCGCGGGGTTTTCGTTCTGGGCAAGTATCTGGGCGTCCTGGGAGCCATCCTTGCGGCGCACTATCTGGCGGGCATCGCCTTCTACATGGCCATGCGGCACGGCGTCCTGCAAAGCGCGTCGGAAGAGCCCGACATGACGGTCATCGTGCTGGGGCCGCTCCTGATGGTGGTTCTGGCGCTGGCGGCGACCGTACTGAACTACCTCTATGAATGGCGGTTTCTGCCGACGCTGGTGACGTTGGCCCTGCCGTTCGCGACGATGGCGACGGGGGTGCTGCTGGTGATGGACCGGGATTGGAAGCTGGCGGCGTATGAGACGACGCAGGAACTCGAGAAGCTTCCTTCGGAGGCGGCGGAGGAGTCGGCGCTGAAGGGGATCATCTGGTTCCGGCCGAGCGAGGGGGAAGCGCGCCTGGCGGGGCACAAGGGCCAGCTCGTGCGCAATGACTGGAAGGGCCCGATTTCGAATGAGGAGCAGGATTATCTGCTGGGTCTGCACGATTCGATTAAGTGGCGGCAGGACGTCAATTTCCTGGTGGAAGAAACGCGGAAGAAACAGGGGACGGAAATCTTCAAGGCGGGATGCCTGACGCTGGTGGCCGTCGCGCTTTTGGCGGCGTTTGCCGTGGCGGCGTCGACGCGCCTCGGGACGCTGGGCACGTTCCTCGTTTGTTTCGTCGCGCTGTGCGCCGGTCTGTGCAGCGATCAACTGATCCGGCCGCTGGCGGAAGACGGCATCGCGTGGGCGCGGTGGGTCTACCCGGCGTTGCCGAATTTTCAATTCTTCTGGATGGTGGATGCGCTGAGCGAGCAGTTCATCATCCCGTGGCGGTACGTCCTGTCGGCGGCGGGCTATGGGGCGGTCTATACGCTGGCGATCATCGCGCTGGCCACGGCGATGTTCGAGACGCGGGAAGTGGGCTGATCTCTCTTATGCTTTTGCGGCGGGCACTGGCTTCCGCGCTGCCATCTGCGCCGGCGGGCGGCCTTTGGCGAGGGGGGCGGATTTGCTGATGGAGTCCGGGGTTTTGGCGCGGCCGTTGTCGGAGGCGGAAGCCACCGATTTAGAGTCTGCGGCCTTGGAATCCGCTGACTTCGCATCCCCTGGCTTGGCGTCTGCCGGTTTCGGCGGCGTCAGGAGCCCGCTGATCTCCAGAATCTTCTTCGTGATCTCCTTGCACAGGTCGGGGTTGTCGCGGAGGAAGGTCTTGGCGTTCTCCCGGCCCTGGCCGAGTTGGACGTTGCCGTAGCGGAGCCACGCGCCCTGCTTCTCCACGATCGTGTGTTTGGTGGCCAGATCGAGCAGGTCGCCTTCGCGGCTGATGCCGCTGTCGAACATGATATCGAAGTGCGTCTCGCGGAACGGCGGGGCGACCTTGTTCTTCACGACGCGGGCCTTGACCTGGTTGCCGATGACCTGCTCGCCTTCCTTGATCGAGGCGACGCGGCGGACGTCGATCCGGATGGAGCTGTAGAACTTGAGCGCGCGACCGCCGGGGGTCGTCTCGGGGTTGCCGAACATGACGCCGATTTTCTCGCGGATCTGGTTGATGAAGATGACGATCGAGCGGCTCTTGGCGATGCCGGCAGTCAGCTTGCGCATGCCCTGGCTCATCAAGCGGGCCTGTACGCCGACGGAGGCCTGGCCCATCTCGCCTTCCAACTCGCTCTTGGGCGTCAGGGCGGCGACGGAGTCCACGACGATGACATCGACGGCGTTGGAGCGGACGAGCATGTCCGTGATCTCCAGGCCCTGCTCGCCGCAATCGGGCTGGCTGACGAGGAGCGTCTCGGGGTTCACGCCGCAGCGCTTCATCCACGAGGGGTCGAGGGCATGTTCGGCATCGACGAAGGCGGCGACGCCGTCGCCCCGCTGCGCCGCGGCGATGATGTGCAAGGCCAGCGTCGTCTTACCGCTGGACTCGGGGCCGAAGATCTCCACGATCCGACCGCGGGGCACGCCGAAGCCGCCCAGGGCCAGGTCGAGGGAGAGGGCGCCGGTGCTGATGCCGTCGCTGGCGGCACGGGCGTTCGGGTCCATTTGCATGATGGCGCCCTTGCCATAGGCCTTTTCGATCTGTTGAAGTGCCCGGTCCAGGGCCTGTTGTCGCTTGCCATCGCCAGTGGTTGCGGTCATCGTATGTTTCTCCTTGGGGCCGTCGGCTGCGGGACCGGTCATCGGCGGACCCGATGCTCGACGGTCGATACCCTATCATGCCAGAATGTCGGCCGTCTGGCAAGAAAAATTTTAGGCAAAAGTTAGGTACGCTTCAAGGGCCCCTGGAGGGGCAAAAAACGGGTTTTTTGGGGGGCTGACGCGGGGAGGGGAGGCCAGAGCACTGGGTACCAGACGACAGGAGTCAAATAGGAACTCATGTCACGAATAAATCTCGGTGGGTTAGCAACCCCCTCCCCTGCATCTCCTGCTCAACTGTTCAGAACCGTATCATAGGCGGATCGCCTCCAATGCGATTGGTTGAATTGGATCATCGACAAGGTGGCGCGAAACATCGCAACGATGTGGCCGCCTCATTTGCCCAAAATCGCGATGCCGAGCTTTTTCGCGGCCGATCGGAGATCGTCGTCCAGCGTGGCCAGAGGAAGTCGTCGCCGCTGGGCGAGTTCCAGATAGGCCGCGTCATAGGACGTGAGCCCGTGGGTGCGGCAGAGCGGGAGCAGGTGGGTAAACGCCCGCTGGGGGGATTCTCCGTCGAATTCGATATCCAGGGCTTGCAGGCGCGTCAGGAAGTCGGCGGACTTCTCCGCCGTGTGGCGCTTGCGTTTCTCAGCCATGGCAAGAACGTTTGCCACCTCCAGGAACCAGTGGGGAGGAACCAGGGCGGATTCATTTTCGAGGCGGTCCAGGACGCTTGCGGACGCCGTGGTTGCTTCGTCCGGGAAGCACCACGACATCGTGATCGAGCAATCGAGCACGAAGGCGGTGTTCACGGACGGCCCTCGGCGATCAGATCCTTAATCCGCAAGCCGCCGAGACTGTTTCCCTGGGCGAGTTTACGAATCGCTTCGATGGCTTTTCGGCGCTCTTCCCGCGTCTTTTTTTGATGGACGGGAACCATCCGCGCCACGGGCAAACCGTGGCGTGTGATCGTGATTTCTTCCCCGCCCTCGACGCGTTCGAGCAGCTTGGAAAAATTCGTCTTGGCGTCGTAGGCCCCGACCGTGCTTTCGTGCTCAATCACGATGATCAATCCCCATGCGATTCGACTAGTCTAAGACTAGTTTAACCGGCAGAAAGTCTATTGTCAATTATTTTGTCAATAACTACAGCTATACCAGATAGTTATGAATCCAAGCGAGCTACGACTGATTTGGCATATTCGGGGTCACCGGCGAAATCTGGTGGCAGGCCGGGCCGGGCCGTGACAGTGCATGGGCGGTGCGGCGCGGCTTTTCGAATGGCCGCTTCCAACGAATCCAGACGAAGTTGCCGATCGTTGGTGGCCAGAAAGAGGATGCCGCCGGGATCGAGGCGCTCGATCGTCTCGGAGACCAGGCGCGGCAGTTCCGCGCGGAGTTCAAAAACGGCAGTGGGGCGGCGCCGGCGAGAAAAGGTCGGCGGGTCGAGGATCGCCAGGTCGAAGCGCAGGTTTTGGCGGCGGGCCCGCTTCAAAAACTCGTAGTAATCTGAACAGTAGAACCGGTGCGGGTCGGTCGACAGGGCATTCGCCGCGAAGTTGCGCTTGCCCCATTCAAGATAGCGCCTGGAGAGATCGACGCTGGCGACCGACGCCGCGCCGCCGCGGGCCGCCGCGACCGAAAAGCCGCAGGTGTAGGCGAAGGCGTTGAGCACCCGCCGGCCGCGCGCCAGCTCGGCGATTCGCCGGCGATTGTCGCGATGTTCGAGGAAGAGACCGACCGAAAAGCCGTCGTAGGGGCGGATGAGATAGGTGAGGTCCCTTTCGCGGATCGGGATTTCCTCGGCGACGGCCTCGCCGATCCAGGGTGTGGGGTCGCTATGCGCCGCCCGGATTTGGGCTTCCGTCCCTCCCCGGTCGCGGACGAAGTGCTTGAGATAGACGGAGGTTGCGGCGAGGCGATCGCGCCATTGGTTCATGACCGGCCGCAGTTCGTCCGGCGTCGGCCCCGGGAGGCCTTCGTGAAGCTGGACGATCAAGACCGGCCCCCATTTTTCGACGACGAGATTGTCGATGCCGTCGGCCCGGCCGTGAAAAAGGCGCACGGCTTCGATCTTTGGGTCGGCGAGGGGGTCTTTGCGGCGCGCGAGGGCGGCGTTGAGTCGGGCATCGAGTGAGCGCGCGGCGGTCACAGAGGAGACTATAACAGCGCCCAAACGTTACTCTAAGAGGGCGTCGGTCAGGCCGGGGATGTCGGCGGCGTCGATCCGGCCGTCGGCGGTGAAGTCGGCGACGAAGGATTCGCGGAACGTGAGGGGGATCGGGTTCAGCAATCGCTCGATGTAGAGCGGGATGTCGAGACCGTCGGCGTGACCGTCGGCGTTGAGGTCGCCGGCATCGCTGGGCATCGGGGCGGAAGCCGATTCATTTCCCACGACAACGCGATAGCACTGCAGCCAGCGCTGGTAGTCGACGAGGGTTACGCAGCCGTCTTGATCCAAATCGGCAGCGGGGTTGAAGTTCGGCTCGCCGGCGCAAAATCCGTAGGCGAGAAGAAAGGCAGAGAAATCGGTTCCGGTCACGCTTCCATCGTCGTTCAAATCGCAGAGCGGACAGAGGCCGAACTCCCAGGTGTCGCTAAGGTAAAAGTCTCTGTCTTCATTGAAATCGTAGTAAAGACCGGCGTGCAGGACGATGGCTCCGCGAACGCTGTCGTACGCCATGGCGGTTTCCCAGCGCCCCGACGCATCCACCGCCGGACTGCGCTCGGTCCAATCGGTGCCGTCCCACTCCCAGGTATCGTTGTTTGTATGGACGTTCGTAATGCCGCCGAAGAGCACCGTGACTTTTTTCCAGGAGTCGTAGGTCATGGCGTGACCGTAGCGTTGCGACGGACGGGTTGTTGGATTGCGCTGTGTCCAGATTGTGCCATCCCATTCCCAAGTATCTTGATAACCAAACCATCCGCCAAACAGCACGCTCACGCCGCGAGCGCTATCATACGCCATTGCAGGCAAGGGACGGGACACAGGGTGCGTCGAGGGGGAGCGCTGTGTCCATGTGCCACCGTCCCACTCCCACGTGTCTCCGTTGAATAATACGCTAACGCCTCGAGCGCTGTCATAGACCATTGGCCCTGACTGGGTTGGGCTGGGTACTGGAAATCGCTGCGTCCAATTAACCCCGTCCCACTCCCAGGTCTCTGGCCCGGCGCTGCCGCCGAAAAGCACGGTGACACCTCGCAAACTGTCATACGCCATGGCTTGAACTCGACGGGGCGATGGACTGTTCGACGGACCGCGCGGCATCCAGCCTGCCCCGTTCCACTCCCAGGTATCCCCGAGCAATTGGGTCCCGTTATCTCCCCCAAACATCACAGTCACACCACGGGCGCTGTCGAAGGCCATCGCGTGAAATCGACGTAATCCGATCATGGGATGCTGAGTCCAGCTTGTACCATTAAGGGTCCAGGTGTCGCCAAGGGCGCTGCCGCCGATACTTCCCCCGAAGAGAACGATTTCGGTGCGAGCGGCGTCATAGACCATCGTATGCAATGAACGCGCTGTTGCGCTGTTGGTCGGGTTGAGCTGCGTCCAACCCGTCCCATCCCACTCCCACGTGTCGTTTAGCGTAGTACTTGACGTTTGCCCGCCATACATCACGGTCACATTTCGAGTGGTGTCATAGGCCAATCTATGGTTCCTGCGGCTTGCAGGGATGGCACCGCCTATCGAAGGCTGTGTCCAGCTATTTCCATCCCACTCCCATGTGTCACCGAAGTAGGTGCTGCCGTTAAACCCTCCGAACAACACGGTCACCATGCGTGCGCTATCGAACGCGATGTCGTGAGAGGCCCTTCCCGGGGGCGTCAACTCAAATCCTCGCTGTGTCCACGTCATCCCATCCCACTCCCACGTATCGTTCAGATAGTGGTTGCTGCCATCGTAAAAATAGCCTCCGAACAGAACTGCCACATTTCGAATCGTGTCATAGGCCATCGCGGCACCGTAACGCTCAATCGGAGTGGTCGCCGGATTGCGCTGCGTCCAATCTGTCCCATCCCACTCCCAAATGTCGTTAAGGAGAATGCCTCCGCTGACTCCTCCGAACATCACCGTAACGCCGCGAGCGCTGTCATAGGCTATCGAATGGCTATAACGCGCCGGCGGGCTCGTGGCGGGCCTGCGCTGCAACCACGCCGTCCCATCCCATTCCCAAGTTTCGCCGCCGTTGGTAAATCCCCCGAACAGCACGGACACGCTCCGAGCGCTGTCGTACGCCATCGCATGACCAGATCTCGGCGAAATGGAATACACGCTCGCCCAATTGTCGCAGGCGGGATCAACCGCCCGCGCGGCGGGATGCAGATTAGGGAACGGCGCCAGCGAAAGTAACGCGAGGACGACTCCCGTTCGGGTCGAACGGCGCCTTATGCACAATCTGCGCTCACTCGCGATCATCGCAGGCCCTGGCGGTCGGTACGCGCCCGCGCCGAAACGTTGCCCGGTTAGCGAGTACGCATGCTTCGAGGAGGTTGATTATATCAGATCGGGGGCGCGGAATGGGCTAAATCGGAAGGAGAATGGAGGATAGCCGCTTAAGAAGGCTGATCGATCGGCTTTCCGCCCGGGCCGCGGCGGAAGGTGGCCGGCTTGGGGTCGCTGCCGGGCCAGGGTTCCTTGCGGGCGTCGTGGGTCTGGTTCCACAAGGTCCGCTCGACCTGCTTTTGCAGGGCCTCGCGGGTCTTGTTGTAATAGACCACGCCGTCGATATCGACAAACCAGCGGGCGTTGGAGGGCTCGGAGTAATTGGGATGTTGGGCATCAAGTTTTTGGATGTTCATAGTTGGCGTCCGTAGTTCCTATTATAGCGAGCGTTCATCGATCCGCCATCCATTTTCTGGAACCGGACCGTTTTAGAGATTCTCAAAGACTTGAGAGCAGATGGACCGCGAAATAACCGCGGGAATCGGTCCAGGTGCGGCGAACCTCTAAAAAGGCGGAGGCGGCCAATTCGGCAAAGGAATTTGGCGAGTATTTGTAGGATACCTCCGTGCAGATCGGTTCGCCCACGTCGAATTTGACCGGCTTCCCGGCCACCCTGGCCGCCAGCCGACGACGACTCACCAGGTACATCTCGATTCGCTCCAGGTCGGCGTTGTACACGGCGCGATAGCCGAAATCGGCGAGGTTGAAGTCGGCGTTCAGGTCGCGATTGAGGCGGACCAGATAGTTCAGGGCGAATGCAGCGGAGAGTCCCTTCGAATCGTTATACGCGCGTTCGAGGATCGCTGGATCCTTCGGCAGATCCACGCCCACGAGCAGCAGGCCCTCCGCGCCGCATCGCAGGCGAAGGTGACGCAGGAGCTGCGCAGCTTCCCCGGGCGAAAGGTTTCCGATCGTCGAACCCGGGAAGAAGGCCACGCGGCGATCCACAGGTCGGGCGATGGGCGGGTCGGGAAAATCGCCCATGAAATCCGCGCAGACGGGACGGACATCGAGGGAGGGAAAATCGAGGGTCAGCGCCTCCGCGCCGGCGAACAACTGCTCTCGGGAGAGATCGATCGGTACATAGGCCGCGGGCGATTCGAGTGCGTTAAGCAGCAGGCGGGTCTTGAGACCGGCCCCGCTGCCGGGCTCCAGAATCAGGGCGCGGGGACCGATTGCAGCGGCGATCTCCGGCAGCGCAGCGCCAAGGATTTCCAACTCGGCCGACGTCAGGTAATACTCTTTCAGTTCACAAATCTGTTCGAAGAGTCGGGAGCCGCGGGCGTCGTAGAGGTACCGGCTGGGGAGCCGCTTGGGCCGCGCGGCCAGACCGCGCAAGACGTCGCGTGCCATGATGCGCGTGGCCGGCGCTCGGTCAACGCGGGAGAGTCGAGGATCAGTCGTAGCGGATTGCAGGAGTTGGGGCATGGGTCATCGGGCCAGTCGGATTCCGGTGAATTGCCAGCGCGCGGCCGGCGGAAAAAAATTGCGATACGTTCGGCGGATATGGCTCGCCGGCGTGACGCAGGAGCCGCCACGAAGGACGAACTGGTTGCACATGAACTTGCCGTTGTATTCGCCGAGCACGCCTTCGGCCGGCCGATAGCCGGGATAGGGGGCGTAGGAACTGGCCGTCCATTCCCAGGCATCGCCGAACATCTGTTGAAGCATGGGCAGCGCCCAGGGACGCGTCTCGGTGTCTCCGGCCGGACCGGGGTGAAAGCGGCCGTTCTCGACGAAATTGCCGGCGACGTCGACGCTTTCCGACGCCACCTCCCACTCGGCTTCGGTGGGCAGGCGCGCCTCGGCCCAGCGTGCGTAGGCGTCGGCTTCGTAGAAACTCACGTGGCAGACCGGCTCGTCGGGAGCGACTTCGCGGAGACCGGAAAGGGTGAAGTGGCGCCAACCGTCATCATGGCGGCGCCAGTAGAGCGGGGCGTTCCAGCCTTCCTGCTGGGCGAGGGTCCACCCGTCGGAGAGCCAGAGTTCCGGCCGGCGATAACCGTCGTCGTCAAGGAATTCCGCGAACTCCGCGTTGGTCACGAGCCGAGTGGCGAGTTGAAACGACGGAACCCAGGTGGAGTGGCGAGGTCGTTCGTGGTCAAAGCAGAATTCGTCGCCGGCGTGTCCGATGTCGTACAGGCCTTCGCCAAAGCGCATCCAGCCCATCGGCGCGGTGGGACGAGCCTCGGAGGTGCTGGTGTCCTTATGGTAGATGGGGCACAGGGGGTTGCAGGAGAAAGCGTGCTTGAGATCCGTCAGGATGAGTTCCTGATGTTGCTGTTCGTGGTGAAGCCCCAGTTCGAGGATGGTCGAGAGCGAGGGATCGTGGTCTTCGGCGCTCGCCTCCTGCAGGAAGACATTCATCTGCCAATCGACATAGTCGCGATAGGCGAATACCTCGGAGACGCTGGGGCGCGACAGCAGACCGCGCTGTGCCCGGGAAAACTGCGGCCCCGCGCCGTGGTAGTACGAGTTGAAGAGATAGTTGTAGTGCGGGTGGTACGGACGGTAGGCGGGCATCGCCTTCGGGAGAAAAAAAGTCTCAAAGAACCACGCCGTATGGGCAAGATGCCAGCGCGTCGGGCTCGCCTCCGGCATCGACTGAAGGACGAAGTCCTCGGGGATCAACGGGGCGCAGAGTTCCGCCGTGAAGCGGCGGACGTCCTGAAAGCGCTTGTAAAGCGAGGAGGGCGGAGCGAACAAGTCATGGCTGAGACTCAGGCAGGCGGTCAAAGGCACACCCCCTTTGGCGGGTCCCGGCGCGCCGGGATCGGCGACGTTGTCATCCATCAAGAGCGTATCCAGCGAATCTGAATGCAGCGTGAAAGTGACGTGACGCGGCGCTCATTCCCCTTGCGTTTGGGGGAAAATGCGGGGTCTATCCGAAATCATCTTTAAGCGGTGTGGAGCGCGGCTAACGCTGATCGATCGATGGCACCTTGTCGTCGAGCGTGCCGTTGTAGACCGCGCGCGGGCGGAATATGCGATTTTCCGGGAGATACTCCAATACGCGCGCGACCCAACCGGCGGTTCGCGAGACGGCGAAGATGACCGGAAAGATCGGGGCTTCGAAGCCGAGGCAGTGGTAGACGAGACCGGAGTAGAAATCGACGTTGGGATAGATGGGCTTGCCCTTGGCCTGCATGGCGGCGAGGACTTCGTCTTCAACGGCGGCGGCGGTGCGATAAAGATTCTCTTCGCCGAGTTTCTTGCACAAGGCCTCGGCATGTTTCTTGAGGACCGTCGCCCGCGGGTCATACGCCTTGTACACGCGATGGCCGAAGCCGACGATCTTCTCGCCCCGTGCGAAGCGGTCCTGCACCCACGCCTTGGCTTTGTCGGGGCCGCCGATGGCCTCGAGGTCGTCGAGCGCGGCTTCGTTGGCCCCGCCGTGCAGGGGGCCGCGCAGCGAGCCGATGGCGGCGGCGATCGTCGAGTACATATCCGAGAGCGAGCTGTGCACGACCATGGCCGTGAACGTCGACGCGTTCATGCCGTGGTCGGCCTGGAGGATCATGCAGACGTCCATCGTCCGCTCGGTCACTTCGTCGGGCTTTTGGCCGCTCATCATGTAGAGGTAGTTGGCGGTGAAGGAGAGATTGGGATCGGGGTCGATGAGCGGCAGACCGCGCCGCTTGCGGGCGACGGCGGCGCCGAGGGCGCTCATCAGGGAGAGGATGCGGACGGCGACCTCCGTCTCCTTGGGCAACGCATCGGCCGTGTTGGAGAGGTGGTGCGTCACTTCGGCGGCATCCTTGTCGTAGCAGCCGAGCGTCGCTACGGCGGATTGCAGAATGTTCATGGGGTGGGCGTCGGCTGGCAGCGAATCGAGCAGTTTTTTGACCGATGCAGGAAGTGGGCCGACCTTGCGGAGCCGGGCCTCGAAGGTCTGAAGCTCGGCACGGCTGGGGAGCTTGCCGAAGATCAGCAGGTAGGCGACCTCTTCGAAGGTGCAATGGTCACTCAGATCTTCGATCGAGTAGCCGCGATAGATCAGCTTGCCTTCCTCGCCGTTGACGTAGCCGATCTTGGTGATGTTGGTGATCGCGCCCTCCAGACCGCGGCCCAGCTCGATCGTGCAGGGAAACTCGATTCGCCCCAGAAACTTTGCCATCGTCAATTCCTCAAGTCATCCAAGGTGCGTAACTTCGGTTGGCGCAGCATTGCAGTATAGAGGAGATCGGTTGAACTGAGAACGGGCTTGCGGATTACGGAGCGAGCGGCGGGGATGTTTGGTTTGTAAGGGTTCCGCCGTTAGCATATCGGCGACGATTGACAACTTGGGCGTCGATACGCTCCTGGGAGATGGCACCATGAAAGTTCACGAATACCAGGCCCGGCAGCTTTTGCAGAAGGCGGGGGCGCCGGTCCCGAAGTTTGAGGTCATCGATTCGCCCGAGCAGGCCCGGACGGCAATTAAAGCCCTCGGCGGTGGCAGGCTCGTCCTCAAGGCGCAGGTCCACGCCGGTGGACGCGGCAAGGCGGGCTACGTCATCCTGTCCGATGATCCTGCTGAGATCGAGAAAAACGCCAAGCGGATGCTCGCCGAGCCGATGATCTCCAAGCAGACCGGCCCGCAGGGGGTGAAGGTGCGGAAGCTCCTGCTCGCCCCGGCCGTCGAGATCGACAAGGAGTTCTACGTCGGCATGGTCATCGATCGGGCGAAGGGCTGCCCGGTCATGATGGTCTCGCGCGAGGGCGGCGTGGAGATCGAAGAAGTCGCCGCGCGAAACCCCGACGCGATCGTGAAGGAATGGCTGCACCCGCACATGGGCTTGCTGCCGTATCAACTGCGGCGTCTGACGGCGGCGCTGGGCTTGGAAGGCGAACTGGCCAAGCAGGCGTCGGCGACAATGGCGTCGCTGGCGAAGATCTTCGTCGAGAGGGATTGCAGCCTCGCCGAGGTCAACCCCCTCGTCCTCACGAAGGAGGCGGGCGGTCAGCCGGGGCGGATTTTGGCGATCGACGCGAAGTTCACCTTCGACGACAACGCCCTGTTCCGCCACGCGGACGTCGCCGAGATGTTCGACCCCACGGAGGAGAACCCCAACGAGATTCGCGCGTCGAAACACAACCTGACGTACATCGCCCTCGACGGCAACATCGGCTGCCTGGTCAACGGGGCCGGCCTGGCGATGAGCACGATGGACATCATCAAGCTGCACGGCGGCGAGCCGGCGAATTTTCTCGACGTCGGCGGCAGCGTCACCAAGGACGGGGCGGTCGAGGCCTTTCGCATCATCCTCAGCGACCCCAAGGTCAAGGGGATCCTCGTCAACATCTTCGGCGGCATCGCCAAGTGCGACGTGATCGCCGACGCCCTGATCCACGCGGCCCAGGAAGTCGGCTTCAAGGTACCGGTCGTCGTGCGATTGGAGGGCACCAATGTCGACATCGCCCGCAAGATGCTCGCCGAGGCGAAGATCCCGCAGCTGCTCCCCGCGGCGGATTTGACGGATGCGGCGAAAAAAGTCTGCGCGGCGGTTTAGTCGCAATGGGCCATGATCTTCTTTCTACAGTTCGAAGCGACACCGACCCGTCAACATCCGGAAACGAATGATGTTGCTGGCACTATTGCCGATTGTTGGATCGATGCGGATTCGCTCGATATGGCGAAAGAAAAAGCACAGGAACTGATTCGTGCCGACGGTTGGATCGTTGGCGATCCGGAGTATGCCTTAGCCGACGATCGTGATTCCTACGAAGCGGATTCTCCCCATCTGCAATACTACGAACAGGCGCTTATCGACAAAGACGTCATTGTGTACCACACCTACCCAGTAACTGAAGAACCCGAAGATGCGAGTGATGGCGCATGAAGTCACGCAGTCCAGGTCTGATCCCGCTCTCAACTCACATCGGGGCGGGCACCTGCGGGCGGCGCAGACGCTCGAGATTGCAATTGCGTAATCAACGCTTAATCGTATCGAGCATTTTGATAAAACCCTCCCGATGCGAGTCCATCGTCGCATTCGGACCGACGCCCTTGAAAAACCACGGGCCGTCGGGGGTCTCGATGATGGCTGCGAGCATCCGATAGTTCTCCTTGGGCGCCCCAGTACTCATGCCCATCATGGCGTCGGCGAAATTGCCCGCGACGTCGAGTGTCGTCACCTTCAGGCCGTTGACTTCGCGGGTCTCGCGCTTCACGCCGTCATTCCCGACCGGCTGACCGTCCTTGGTCGTGAACATGCCGACCCAGCGCTGGATGTTCATCTCGACCGCCCCGCCCTGACCCTTGCCGAATTGGAAAACGATCATCTGACCGTCCTCCTTGTCGTCGGCGGCGCGGGGGAGGAGGAATTGCGCCTTGCGCATGGCACTCGAGGGCGTCTGACTCTTCCATTCCGCCGGGGCGTCGTATTTGAGTGGCACGACGCCTTCGTCGCCTGGCGGCATCATCGGCTGACCGGCGCCGAGCGGCGGGTGCCCTGGCGGAAGGCCACCGTCGGCCGGTTGCGTCGTGGTCGCGCCGCCGAGCGGTGGGTGGCCGGGCGGAAGCGCGCCGCTGGGACTCTTCTGGGCCGAATTCATCGCCGTTGAGCCGCCGGTAGAGCCGTCCTTGTTCAGAAACTCGGCCAGGCCCTTCATGTCGTTGCCCGGCGCGGGCGCGGCGGTCGGCGCGGTAGGCGGCGGAGTTTTGGCGGGCTGTGCCGGCTTGCGCTCACAGGCCATGCCGACAACGAAAAAGCAAAGGCCGCAGCCGACGGCGAAGATCTTGATCCAACTGTTCATTGCGTTTGTCCCTGTTCCCTTGACCTGTTTCCGTAGGGCGGGTTTGACCCGCCGATCGTAAAATCCACGCTGTCGCGGCGGGCTGAGCCCGCCCTACCTGATCACCGTTTGCAGCGTCTGTATCGTCAGCGCCGTCACGTATTTCGAATCGCCCTCCAGCCAGCGATCGCGCTCGTTGATCCAACTTCCGTCGGGGCGCTGAAGCGAAATGACCTTCTTGGCCAGATCGATTCGCCAGTTGTGCGGTGTGCCACGTGCGTCGATTACCACGGGATCGCCCCATGCGTACAAGGCGCGGGCGAACACATGGTAATAATAATACAGGCCCTCGGCGGCCTGCTTGCCGGGCATCCCCGGGTTCTTGTCCAACTCGTAGTTCTGCCGGATCCACTCGTAGGCGGCCTTGATCCGCTCGTCGTCGCGCGAGACGTCGCAATAAAGCAGGCTCTTGAAGCCCGCGTAGGTCATTGAGCCGTAGGAACGGAGCGGGCCGGTCGCCTCGGGGGCCTGGGGGCTGGCCTTGGATTCTCCCGGATCGTTGGGACTGTAGATGAAACCGCCATCGCTGGCGCCCTTGGCGAACGCCCGGTCATTCGTTTTCCCGTTCATCTGGCTGCGCGAGACGAAGACGAGCGCGCGTTGATAGACCGGATCATCGGGCGACAAACCGCTCTGGTGCAGGGCCTCGAGCATCATCTGCGTGTTGGACAAGTCGGGGCGCTTGGTCTCGTTGTAGCCCGCCCCGCCGAACCAGGAGTGGTCGCGGTCGATGGACTCGGCGTCATCATATTGCAGCTTGCCGAGAAACGCCTGGCTCCTGGCGATTCGCGCCCGTTGATCCGGATCGTCGAGTGAGGCGAGGAACATGAGTACAACGGAGGTCTGATAGTTGGCAAGGTTTTTCTGCCGCTCGTAGATGCCCCCGTCGGTCTGCTCGAATTTCTGGATGTACGCGAGGGCGCGGCGGACGACGGGGCTGGTCGGGCCGTGGGCCCGATCCTGAACGAACGCCTGCGCGGCGATCGCGGCGACGGCGGGGCCGAAGTCGCTGCCCCAACCGCCGTCGGAATCCTGCGCGCTGCGCAGAAAAGCCAAACCGCGGTCGATGGAGCGCTGAACGGCGGCGGCGGTCTCGGGGGGCAGCGCTGCCTCGGCATCCGCGCGCGGTTCGGCCACGGCGGCAGTGCCAAAGATAAGACACTCCAACAAAGCAAGGAGGGCAAATCCGGCGATACGAGCGTGCATGATGGCCTCTGGGTTGTGAATAGTTTTTCTTTTTCGGCGTTACCAGCACTCGCTACGCGAGTTAGCGCCGCCACGTCGCCGACCTCGCAGTCGCCCGCGTTGACGCCGACAACAAGGGGATTCTACCATGCCCGACGCGCGGCGGCAGTCTCACCGCCGTTTTTGTTTCAACGAACGAAAGAGAGGGCGAGCGATGCCATTTCTGGGCGGTGCGGTCAGTTTTTCTCGTTATCACGTGGCCGGCGGTTCCCCCAAGCGGCTGGAGGACAAGCTGCTCGACAAACTGCGGGAGCATGTCATCGGCAGCCAGCGGACGGCGCGATCGACGGGCGAGGATGTCGGGTGGGTCGGCGGGCGGCACGTGCTCGACCGCGAGTTCGACATCGAGAAAAACGTGATTCTCGACTGCCTGCACTTCGGCCTGCGGATCGACGGCAGCCGCGTCCCGCCGGAGTTGCTCCACGCCTACGTCCAGCAGGAACTCGACGCCCTGCGCGAGAAGCATATCGGCAACGGCAAGGGCTTCGGCAAGCTCAAGCAGCAGGCCATGGATGCCGCCAAGCGCCGGGCCGCACAGGAAGTTTCGCAGGGGCGGTATCACCGGATGCGGCAAATCCCGATCCTCTGGGACACGCGTAGCGACACGCTCTACGTCGGTTCGACGCAGCCGGCTGTTTTCGAGCACCTCGCCCCGCTCTTCAAGGAGACCTTTGACCGGCGGATCGAGCGCGTTTCGGCGGGTCGGCTGGGATATCGCTGGGCGGAGGAGGCGGGCGTCGGACGGCGGCTGGAAACGATGACGCCGGCCAAACTTGTGGCCCACCCCAGCGGCAACGGTCACATCGCGGTCTATTGGACCGCCCAGGACGACGCCAATCGCGACTTCCTCGGCAATGAGTTCATGTTGTGGCTGTGGTATTCGCTCGCGGAGCGCTCGGACACGATCACGCTGTCCGATCAGACGGACGCTTCAGTCGTCATCGTCAAGCAGCTCATGCTGGAATGCCCATGGGCGGAGTTCGGCAAGGACATGATCACCTCCGACGGACCCGCGCAGCTCGCCGAGAGCCGTCGGGCGATCGCGGCCGGGAAGCTGCCGCGCAAATGCGGACTCATCGTCTCGCGGCAGGGCGACCAGTACGAATTCGTGCTTCAGGCCGAGACGCTCGCGGTGTCCTCCGCCAAGTTGCCTCCCGTCGAGGGCAACGGAAACCCGCGCGCGGCGATCGAGGAGCGCGTCGAACAGGTGCGGCACCTGGCGGACACGGTCGATCTGCTCTTTAAAGCGTTCTTGAAGGAGCGGGCGGCGACGGAGTGGACCGACCTGCGCGAGCGGATGGCGGCGTGGCTGAAGGCGGGATGAGAAGGAATTCAAGTTTTGTTATGATCTGAATAACAAATGGCCACCGTCTATATCGAAACATCTGTCCCCAGCGCCTATGTAAGCGCACGGACCGATCCCAAGAGCCTGAATCGGAAAACTGAGACGATCAAGTGGTGGACGGTTCAACTTCCGCAGTTTGACGCGTTTATTTCGGAAAATGTGACCATCGAACTTCGTCGAGGGCGTTGGGAGGGACAGAACGAAGCCATCGACTTGGTCACTCCGTTGGCTGTCTTACCGACGACGGACGAGGTGCTTGCTGTTGCGGCTCGATACATTCGAGAAAAACTGGTCCCGGCCGAGCTGTTAGGAGATGCCGCGCACCTGGCATTTGCTTCCATTTACGAAATGGACTACTTGGCAACATGGAATATTCGACACCTGGCGAATCTGAATAAACAGCGCCACCTGCTTACAATAAACCGTAGGCTAGGACTCATGAGTCCTCAGATTCTGACGCCGGAAATGCTATGGCTGGAAGACAACCCATGACGCCCGAACAACCCCAAAGTGACGATCCATTGATCGATGAAGTGCGCCGTCGACGCCGCGAAGTTGCGGAAGAGTACGGGTACGATCTAAAGCAACTGTTTGATGAACTCAAGCGCAGAGACGCCGAACATCCTGAGCGTTTGGTTGATCCCCGAAAGCATCCCGAAAAAGTTTAGCTAGGCTATCGCCGATTCGAGCGAGTCGATGCGATATTCCATCGGAGTGTCCTCGATCGCGACGGAGACGGTGTCCCCTTTCTTTTTGCCAAGAAGCTGCCGGGCCAGCGGGCTTTGGTAGGAATAGGTCATTTCCGAAAAATTAGATTCATCGGCCCCGAGGATGGCGATCTTGTGCGGCTGGCCACCGTTGACGGGCTGCAAGATGATGCGTTGGCCGATGCTGACGTGGTCCGCCGGGATGTCGTGCGGCTCGAGCATCTTGGCCATCGACAGCTCGCGGTTGAGTTTGGCCACGCGCGCTCTCAGTAAGTCGCGCTCCTCCAGCGCGAACTTGTATTCGGAGTTCTCGCTGAGATCGCCGTGTGCCGCAGCCTCGCCGATGGCGATGGCGTTGGCCCGCATCTTGACGTTCACCAGTTCGGCGAGTTCATTTTCCTTGGTCCTTATCCCCGCGGCGGTGAAGTAGAGCACCGACTCGTCATCCCACATCGCGACCTTCGGCTTGACGTACAGGTGGCCGAATCGTCCGCGCAGGATATTGGACATGTCTTCCTGCACGCTGGGGCCCAGCCCTTCGGCGCGTTCGATCTGGCGGCGAACTGCCTGAGCCATTGAATCGTCCAACGTACCCAGGCACTCACAGAAGCGGGCGTACTCCCGTGAGGACAGACCGGCGCGGATCTTGGCCCGCATCTCATTCACCGTCTGGCCGGCGGTCTTGCCTTCCGACATCCGCGCGGGGCCGACAAGGGCAAGGATGAGACCGAGCATTTCGGTGGCCGGCGGCAGGGGCAATGGCGTCTCGATCGACGGGCCCTTCCAGAGCCACATGAGCAGGTCGGTGTAACGGCCGGGATCGGCGAGGGCTTCCTGGACCGGCAATTGCAGCAGGTCTCCTCGACCGGCTTTTTCGATCTTCTTGGCGAGGTAGTCGCATTGAGCGGCCGGGGCGGCCAAGAGCAGTTGCGCGAAGATCTCCGGCCATTTGTCGGGAAAGTCCTGCTCGACGCAATCGACCGCCAGCGACCAGAGCCGCGCGTCGGGGACGGCGGCGACCATCCTGGCCGGATTGGCGGACGTCTTGAGCATCTCCAGCGCCTTGCCGTGCGCATCCGTCGAGACCGGCAGGCCATCCGCAGCGACGCGTTCGATGACCAGCGCGGTCGCAAAGGCCTGGGCGGGTTCCTTGTGGCGGATGAAGCGTTCGATATGGCCGACGAGGGCGGCCTGGATGCGATCGATCGTGCCCGCGTGCGGCTTGGAGCGCTTGGTTTCGCGGAGATAGCCTTCGAGGAGTTCGAGCCATTCGCGCGGCGTGGTCGCCTTGGAAAAAGCGGCCCACAACTCATCCTCGGGCGTCCGGCCGACAGGGTCATAGATGACGAAAGTCGGCGAGCGGCCCTCGATGCGGAGGTTGGGCGACTTTTTTACGGCGTTCTTGAGCCGGTTCCACCAATCCGACCATGTCTGCACGGGGATGTAGCGCGGCGCGAGGATCAGTTTAAGTTCGTCGCGGTTGATCTTGTTCTTGTGCGATTTCAGGATGCCGATGACCAGCGCGGCGGGATCGTCCTCGACGAGGCGGCCGATTTTCTCCGGGTGGAGTTGCTCCAGGATGCGGAAATCGTTTTCGTCGGCATTGTCGTATTCGTCGATCAGCTTGGCGAGATCGAGAGACTGCTCGCGGCGACCGGTGCGAATCGTGGCGGAGTCGGCGTCAATTTCAAGCTTCGTGATCTGGGCCGCGGCGTCGTCGGTACGATGGATGAGATACCGGCCCTCGGCGAGTTGCAGCCCGCAGTCCAGAAAGCGCAGCGCGCGGCGGACGGACTTTCCGGACTTGAGCCCCGATCGCTCGATCCACTTCTCCAGGTCGGCCGAGCCCTCGTGCGTCTGGCGATAGAGCGTGAGAATCTCCTCGCGAAGTTCATTACCGTCGGAGAGATGCACCAGGATCTGGCGGCCGAGTTGCAGGACCTCCTGCGGGCTGTGCGATTCCTTGACCGTCGAGAGCCACGCCCAGCCGAGCGTGTCCGCCAGTTTGCCTTGACCGGCCTTGACGACCAGGTCGACGATGGTCAGCAGGGAGGCGGGATCGACGCCGGGTTTTTCCAGGACGGCGAGCCATTCGCGCTCCAGATCCGACCAACGCTGGGTTTTTGCGAGGTTCTCGAGCGCCTGGTAAGCCATGTGATCCTTCCCGTGGGGGCGAAAGCCCTGCATTATGCCGCGCTTTGCGTCGCGTGTCGAGCACGGCGGGAAAGAAAAGGTTATTTCGGACGTTTGGCCGACGCACGCTGCGTGGCCGTAAGCAGGCCGTCCAGGCGGGTTTTCAGTTCGTCAAAGAGCCGCTGCGATGGCTGCTGAAGTTCGGCCAGCCGCTGGGTGCGGGCCGCCGAATCGGGCATCTTCTCGGCGGCCGCGATCTTGTCCCTCAGCGTCAGCTCCATCTGTGCGGCGCGGGTGCGGATATCCTTGAGAACCGCCTGCGCGGCGGCTTGTTGCGCGGCCGTGAGTTCGTGATCGGCGCTGAAGTCGCGAACATAGACCTCCCACGGATGCGGAGCCGAGGGCGGAACGAGTTCCAGTGTCGGGGCGTCGGTCGCAGGAGAGACCGGTGCGTCTGGCGCCGTCGGAGTCGATGCCGACTCGACGGGCCGCGGCTCGGCGCCGCGCCGGCGCCAGCGCTCCTCTCGCTCCTGGCGTCGGGCGGAGCGTTCTTCAAATTTTTCGCGACCCTTTTGGGCCTGCTCGGCGGGCAGAAGGGCCTCCACGCGTCGCATCGCCTCCTCCCACTCGGCGGGGTATTTCCGCTCCAACTCCTGGAGCCGCCGGCGCACCTGCAAAAAGCGGGGGTCCTCCATCATCCGACGGCGGCGCTCCCGGCGCGTCTCGCGATCGCCGCGCTCCGCATTTTCGCTGCCCGGCATCGGCCGCCAGAACTGGAACATCTGCTCGCGCAGCCGGTCGTATTCCTCGGCTTCGGGGCCCATCGCCTCGCGCCGCTCCCGCTGCATATTCTCAATCTCGATCCGCACGATCGATTTCTGGTCGTCGTCGAGTTCGTACATCCGGTCGGCGCGATCGACCCAGCGATCGACCTGGAACTGCCTCCGCTGCGCCGGTGTCGCGTCGCGCAGACGATCCATTCGCTCGCGGCGCGGGCGGCGTTCGTCAGTGGGCGGACGTTGTGGGAGAGGAGTTTCAGGCGCAACTTCCTGGGTATCAAGCGGAGTCGGCTGCGTCGTGGCAAGCGCAACGACCATGTGGATCACAAGTGGGGAAAGCGACCAGGACATGACTTGCCTCGCCGTGGCGCCACAAAGTATCACAACGAATTCAGTATAGGGATCTCTGAGATTCCACTCAACCGAATAGCGCGTTACGCTTTGTTTTTGGCAGGAAGGTACACTCTGTCGGAGCCAAACCCATGGCCATCGTCCTCAAACCCCACGAACTCCGCGTCCTCGGCGTCCTCATCGAAAAATCGATGACCACGCCCGAGTATTACCCGCTGACGCTCAACGCCATCACGCTGGCCTGCAACCAGAAGAACAACCGCGATCCCGTCACCAGCCTGACCGAGGGCGAGGTCGGCGCGGCCCTGCACGGTCTGACGCAGTGGCAGCTTGCGAGCCAGGCCGATCCCGATCGCGGCTCGCGGGTCAACCGCTTCCGCCACGAGGTCGAGAAGCGTTTCGGCTGGGACTCGCCGCAGCGCGCGATCATGGCGGAGTTGATGCTTCGCGGTCCGCAGACACTCGGCGAGTTAAAGTCCCGCGCGTCGCGGATGACGCCGCTGACGGCGATGGATCATCTTCAGGGCGTGATCGATGAGCTGCGCCGCTGCGATCCGCCGATGGTCACCGAACTGCCGCGCCAGCCAGGCCAATCCACGACGCGCTTCGCGCAGCTTTTGGGCGGCGAGGTGACGGCTTTCGCGCCGACGATGGCTGAGCCGCCTTCCGCATCGCCCGGCCCCACCGCGCCGCGCGCGGCCTCGCCGTCGCTGGAAGCCCGCGTCGCGCGGCTGGAAGAACGAATCGCGGAGATGGATGCCCGCCTGCGGTCATTGGAACCCGGCAGCGGGTGATTACTTATCAGCCCTTCCAATACGATTGGCCAAGTCGCGAGCGCGACCAACCGATATACGACTCGCGCCGAGCTACAACGGCACAAGGCGCGATAATCTAGGGGGATGCCACATGGCCCATGACGCAGGTTCGCTCACGCAGGCGGTCGAGGACCTCAAGGTCCTCACGAATTCGGCGCTTTCCGGGGGGACGGCGGAGAAGTACGAGACGCTCGAACAACACGTCAACCGGCTGGACTCCGCCCTGCGCGAGATCGAGCAGGCGCAGCTCAAGGGCGACGTGGAGCAGGCGATCCGGGCGCTCTCCTCGGGGCATTCCTTGTCCCCGGAGCAGCAGGATGCCGTCCGGGCGATCATCGTCGGCGACGCCGAGTCCTACCTGAAGATGGAGAACAACTGCAAAGAGTGGCAGGCTGAGTTGAAACGCCTGCAAGGCGAGATGGAGCGGCTGGCCCGCTCGCCCAACGCGAACGCCGTGCAGGAGCTTCGCGGCGTGGTCAAGGATGCCGTGCGCCTGCTGCCCAGCATCCGCTCCTACGCCGAGGAAAAAGACCGCCTAAACCGCTTTAACGCCGCGTTTGCCAACCTCGACGACGGCAACCGTGAGTTGCTGGTTACGCTCCTCCGGGAAAAACTCAGCAGCACGACGAGGTAGGCATACTGCGCCATATAACACCTCTGGCTTGTGGAAGCCGTATTTCTATAATTGCCAAGTTGGCATTATGGATCTGCGGTCATGACGAATAACCCCATCCCCATCCGCGTCGGTCACTCCCCCGATCCTGACGACGCCTTCATGTTCTACGGCCTGGCCGCCGGGAAGATCGACACCGGGCCGTATCGCTTCACGCACGAGATGGCGGATATCGAGTCGCTCAACCGCCGGGCCGAGCGCGGCGAACTCGAGGTCTCCGCGATCTCGATCCACAGCTACCCGTTCGTCCGAGAGCGCTACGCACTGCTCGCCTGCGGGTGCAGCATGGGCGACGGCTACGGTCCGATGGTCATCGCCAAGCGGCCGATGAAGCTCGGCGATCTCGCTGATAAGACCATCGCCATCCCCGGCGAGCGGACGACCGCGTTCCTCGCGCTGAATCTCTGCCTCGGCAAAGGAATGTTCCGCCACAAGCTCGTCATGTTCGACGAGATCCCCGCCGCCGTCGCGCGCGGCGATGTGGACGCCGGTCTCATCATTCACGAGGCCCAGCTCACCTACGCCCGCGAAGGCCTGCATAAGGTCGTCGATCTCGCCGAGTGGTGGGGCGAGAAGACCGATTTGCCGCTGCCGCTGGGCGGCAACGTCATCCGCCGCGATCTCGGCGACGCGCGAATGCGTGAGGTCGCCCGCCTCCTCAAGGCCTCCATCGAATACGGCCTCGCCCATCGAAAGGAAGCGATCGAATACGCCTTGCAATTCGGCCGCGGTCTGGATACCGCCCTGACCGACCAATTCGTCGAGATGTATGTCAACAAATGGACGCTCGATTTTGGCGAGCGCGGTCGCCGCGCCGTTCGCGAACTGCTCGCCCAGGCTAAGGCCGCCGGGCTTGTGCCTGACCCGGGCGAGATTGAGTTCATCGGGTGATCAATGGGCAAAGAGCCAGTGTGGCACCGGCTAATAGCCGGTGCAAACAAGCCTGTTTGGCACAAGCTACTTGCCAGTGACGGACCGGCTATTAGCGGGTCCCACACCCGCCGCGGCTTCTCCCTCATCGAACTCCTCGTCGTCGTCTCCGTCATCGCCCTGCTTCTCGCCATCCTTCTACCCGCCCTCTCCGGCGCGCGGCAGAAGGGCCAATCGACCGTGTGCATGAACAACCTCCGCCAGCTCGGCCAGGGCTGGAATCACTACGCCGACGACAACGACGACATCTGCCCTCCCGGTCGCTATGGCAATGCCGGCGGGGGCGCATCGAACCCTGCGAATTGGTACGACGTCGGCAACGGCATGAAGATCCGCCCGCGCTGGATCGCGACCGTCGGCAAGTATGTCGGTATCTACGCCTTCGATGCCCCACGGACTGACTTCGAGCGCCAGGACTATGACAGCAAGGTCTATCAATGTCCGACCGTTGGGGACTGGAAGGACGAGCGCAACCACGGTTACGGTTACAATCACCAATTCCTCGGCAACGCCCGCAAGACCGACGGGAAGTTCCACAACTTCCCCATCAACCGCTCGCGGATCGCCAGCTTCGGCAGCACCGTGATGGCGACGGATTGCATGGGCACGGCGGCGGGCGTCCCGGCGGCGAGCCGCCAGAGCTATATGAACAACGGGACCGGCTTCAACAACATGGGCAATCACGGCTGGACGCTCGACCCGCCGCGGCTGACGGCGCTGTCCGAGCGCGGGTCCGGCGATCCGGGCAGCCCGCGGACGGGCGTCGATCCGCGGCATCTCGGAAAGTCAAACGCCGTCTTCTGCGACGGTCACGGCGAAACCGTCCTTCCGCACGCGATCGGCTATCGCATTCGCTCCGACGGCGCGTTCGCTGACGAGGACCCCGGCGTGCTGCGACCGAACAATCACTGGTTCAGCCTCTCCGGCCGCGACGATGATCCGCCTCTTCCGCCGTCCTAACGGATACTCGTCGACCAACCTGAATCTTGAAGATGCGGTCCGGCCCAAGAAGCGGACTATTTGAGATTCTCGGGATTGAGCGGCAGGAGTTCGTCCGACACGAATCGGCCATCCTTGCGTACGAGCACGCCGTCAAAGTACATGGCCCCGCCGCCGACATCCGGCGTTTGCCGCAGCACCAGGTCCCAGTGGATGCTGCTCTTGTTGCCGTTGTTGGCCTCGTCGTAGGCGTTGCCGGGCGTCAGGTGGATCGAGCCGGCGATCTTCTCGTCGAAGAGAATGTCCTTCATCGGCTTGGTGCAATAGGGATTGAAGCCGATGGCGAACTCGCCGACGTAACGCGCCCCCTCGTCCGCATCCAGCACCTCATTGATTTTGGCCGTGTTGGTGCTCGTCGCCTCGATCACCTTCCCATTCTTGAAAACCAGCCGCACGTCGTTGTGCGTCTCCCCGCGATAGAGCGTTGGTGAATTGAAGTGTATGACCCCGTTAATCGACTCCCGCACCGGCGCCGTGAACACCTCGCCGTCGGGGATGTTCCGCTGACCGTCGCACGGGACTGCCGGAATTCCCTTGATGCTGAAGGTCAGGTCCGTGTCGCGCGGCCCGACGAGCCGCACGACGTCGGTCTTCATCATCCGCTCGGCCAGCGGCTTCATGGCCGCGGACATCTTGCGATAGTCCATGGTGCAGACATTGAAATAGAAATCCTCGAACGCCTCGGTGGACGTCTCCGCCATCTGGGCCATCGACGGGCTGGGCCAGCGGATCACCACCCAGCGCGTCTTCTTCACGCGCATCTGGATGTGGACGCGCTGCCAGACCGACTTTTCATACAGCCCCTGGGCGTCGGACGGGACGTCGGACAGTTCACTGACGTTGGGATTGCCGCGCGCGCCGATGTAGCAGGCCATCCGCTTCATCAAGGCCTCTTCGTGGTCGGCGATGATGTCCCAGCCCTCGCGGCTGCCGGACAGCATCATCGCCCGCCGAATCTGGTTCGATTCGAGCTTGACAACTGGCACGGCCCCCGCCGCCCGCGCGGTGCGGACCAATTCGCAGGTGAACTCATGCGGGACATCTATCGCTTCGATGAGAATGGTCTCCCCGGCCTTCACGGCGCAGGAATAGTTGACGAGCACATCGGCCAGCTTGGTCATTCGGGGATCGAACATGGCATCCTCTCTCAAGATTCTCGCGCACCGGCTAGCCACGGCATCCTAACAGATTGCCTGATGTTCCGTTTCCGAGCGCGCATTTCCTTGACTATCTGACCTCTTAGACGCGCAATCTTTGCGCCAAGGGCGTGTTTTTTCATTTTTTCACACACCCACTGTGCGAAAACCCTTGATTACGAATCGCAATTGTGTAAGTATATACCCTAGCGCTCGATTGAGTTTCGCCGGATCAAATCGGAGCGGGGTGTCGATGCGATCCTTCTGCAGGCTCGGCCGCAATCTGTCCCGAGAATCCCGATCGATGCCTCGCGCATCGATAGGGGCGGTTCGCATTTCCTACTCAATGTTCCATTACGTATCCGGGGCATTCTGTCCCTTACCCGTGGTCCAATTACCGTGGAGAATGTCTATGAGAACCCTGCATGTAACGCTTTCACTGGCGATGGTATTGTGCGTCATGATCGGCGCAGGAAGCGCGCACGCCGCGCCGATCACTGACCCCAGCTATTTCAATTCCATCCCGCACACGCACCTCACCTTCGAGCAAAACGGCGCCGGCGTCCCGTTCGCGCCGATTCTCTCCAGCCAGACACTGCCCAGCGCCGAATACGCCGCGCAAGGCGTCTCGTTTCTGCCCAGCACCCGGCTCACGCGGGACAGCGACTCCTGCTTTCGCTTCGTGCAGGATTTCGCCGGCGGCTCCACGCCCTACGGCCTGGTCGCCTCGCAAACCCAGACCATGGTCTTCAACCCGCCCGTCAGCGCCTTTGGATGCGTCTTCGTCGCCATTGCCTTTCAGAACGCGACCTTCACGGCCAAAGACATCAACGGCGCGGTCATCGAGACCGCCATGTTCACCGGCCCTTTCATTGATGGAACAGGCTGCGGCTTTCTCGAATATGGGTTCATCGGCATCACGTCCACGACGCCGATCGCGAGCGTGGATGTCGCCGCCTTCTCCGGCGTGATGGACAACCTCCGATTCGCGCTGCTCGACGCCGACACGGACGGCGTGCCCGATGCGACCGACAATTGCGTGACCACGCCCAACGCCGATCAGGCCAATGCTGACGGGGATGCGCTGGGCGATGCGTGTGACGGCTGCCCCAACGATATGGACAAGACCGCGCCCGGCGCTTGCGGCTGCGGTGTTCCGGATACCGATTCCGACGGCGACAACACCCCCGATTGCAACGACGGCTGCCCGGCCGACCCCGACAAGACGGCCCCCGGCGTTTGCGGCTGCGGCACGCCCGACACCGACGGCGACTTTGACGGCGTACCGGATTGCAACGATGCCTGCCCCGCCGATCCCAACAAGACCGGCCCCGGCGTTTGCGGATGTGGCGTTCCCGACTCCGACGGCGACACCGACGGCGTCGCCGACTGCATCGACAACTGCCCCGCCGCTGCCAACGCGGGCCAGGAGAATACCGATGGCGATGCCAACGGCGACGCTTGCGATGCCTGCCCGCTCGATCCGGACGACGACGCCGACGGCGACGGCCACTGTGCGGACGTCGATAATTGCCCGGCCGATGCGAACTCCGATCAGGCCAACGGCGACGGCGACGGTCTCGGCGATGCGTGCGATGCCTGTCCGAACGACGCGGCCAACGACGCCGACGGAGATGGCGTCTGCGGCGATGTCGACAACTGCCCGACGAATGCCAACACCGATCAGGCGGACTTCGATGGCGACGATCTCGGCGATGCCTGCGATCCCGACGATGACAACGACGGTCTCGCCGACGACGACGAGACGACCGAAGGGACGAATCGGACTGATCCCGACTCGGACGACGACGGCCTGATGGACGGCACCGAGGTCGATATGGCCATGGGCGGCGGTTGCCCGGACCCGCTCGATTCGGATTCTGACAACGACGGCCTCTCCGACGGGTTTGAGTCGATTACGCTCGGCACGTCGCCCTGCAACTCCGATACGGATGGCGACGGCGTCGGCGATTCGGTCGATCCGCTGCCGAATCAGCCCGGTGTGACCAGCGGCTTTCTGGAGGAGGCCACGCGGGATCTCTCCACCGAGGTCTTGGATCTCAACCTGAGCCAGTTCAATGGCCCGAACGGCAACGCGAACTCGGGCCGGCGCAACGCGCTCGCCAATCGGGCAAGCGAGGCCGCGAACCTCATTGCCATTGGCGACTATGCCGGGGCAACCGCGGCCCTCAACAGCCTGCTGGAGCGCATCGACGATGAGATGCCCCCGCCGGACTGGATGAGTTCGTCGCCGGAAAAGACGGCCCTGGCTGACGAGGTGCGGCTGATGATCGACCTGCTGGCGTACTTCTGATCGCCGGCGCGGCAATCGCGCCTTAGCGAAGCGCAGACACAACATCTCCGGTCGGTCTGGTGAACAGGCCCCCGGAGATGTTGTTTTTTCTGCGCAAGCGCAATTGACTTTCCAGGAATCGAGTCCCTATATCAGTTAGAAGCGGGCGAGTTACCAGGGTCTGGTCCGAACCATCGTCCTGACGCCTTTATTCATTCCCCCATTGCCGGACCAAATCGCTCCATCGCCTCTGCTTCGGACTGGATTGTACGCAATAGAGGAATGCGCTCGGACGATCCGCGCGCGGAGGGGACCAAGCTGCAAAGGAGATTGGTCCATGAGCCGAGAAGAACCTCTTACTATTCGGCAGTTTTGTGAATGGGTGATCCTCCGTAACCCCAGTTACCTCATCAGTGCATGTCTTATGGCGGTCGGCAGCCGGCTGCTGCTCGTCGGGCCCGCTCAGCCCACGGGCGACGTCAAACTCATTCTCGTCACGCTCGCCGTATTGCAACTCTACGAATGGACGGTCTCGGGCATTCTTTTCGTGTTGCATCGGGCGGGGCGCTCTCCGGAAGACCGGCCATCGCTGTTGCTGGTGGCGGCGGCGTTCTGGACGGGGCCGATGGTGGCGACGATCGAAATGACGGCACTGCGCCCCTCGCTGGGAGTTTACGTGGCGGCAGGAGCATGTTTGATCGCCATCGGCGAATTGCGGCTCTGTCTTCGCGCCTTGCACATTCGGATGAGCTCGGCCGCACAAATCGTCGCCGGTTCTTGTGTAATTCTCCTGGCGGCGGCTGCTCCGCTCCTCAAGATCCCGGAATCGAATTCGGGATGGAATGAAATCGCCCTCTTTGCGGCTTGGTGGATCTTTGCAGCCATCGTCCTGGGCTGCCTCGGAGTACTCCGGTCCTCGAACGAAGCGGTTTTCCTGGCCATTACGATCGCAGCAACCACGGCGAACCTCGTCGGGATGAACTACGGCTTCTTCTGCCACGCTTCGCTGTTCTACGGGTCACCCCTGCTCGTCGCGCTTTCCGTCGTGATCTTTCGATGGCTTTCGCCGACATCCAGCGCCTACGAAGTCCTGTTCGCATTGGCCACGGTGATACCGGGAATCGCCATCTTCATCGCGCAACAGCCTTTTGATCCGGATGTGCCCGTTGCGCGACTGCCGCCGTGGCTTCGCGATCCCTTGATTGCGATGTCCACCATCGCCGCGGCGTCCTGGTGGTTCGGCTATCACCTGCACCGCTATCGGGTGCTGCTTCATGCGGGATGCGCCGCGCTGGCCCTGGCCGCCTTTCGCGCGATTCATGGACCGATCGATGTGCCGGTGGTCATTGCGTCAATGAGAGTTCCCGTTCTGATGTACGCTAGTGCGGTCTATTTCGTCGCCATCGCCTGGATGCTCCGGTCCCGACTGGAGGCGCTCGCCGCAACGGCAATACAGTTTGTCGCGACCTACATGCTTGTGCAGCAATCGTACGCCGACGCTCTTATCATCACTTTCGCCGCCGGCTGGAGCGCCTGGATCGCGGCCCACTTGCTGTTTCGCCGACCGTCCTGGTGGATCCGCTTTGCCCCCGTCGCATTCCTTGCGACCGTCCCATGGACACTGGATACGGCGCCGGAACTTGATCGATGGATCGCTGCTCAACTGGGAATCCTTGTGATTGTCCTTCTCGTCCTAGGGCAATTGTGGCGCTGGACGCGCTATCGCACCCTCGCCGGATTCGTTGCCGGCGGGCACGGTCTTGCCGCCATCGTGGACTGGAGCTTCAGCGGCGCTCGCCCCAACGCCGCAGGTCTGATCCTCGCGGGTTTCAGCATGCTCGCTCTCGGTGCGATGGTCAGTTGGCACAAACTGCGACTGCTCGCCGCAATATCGAAACCGGAAGAGGTCGGAGCCGCGCTGAAGGCTCAGGAGTTTCCAGGCTAGAGTCGCGGATCGACGGGTTCGCCTTCCAGCGCCAAGACCCCAAAGACGCATTCATGAACTCGGCGCGGCGCGGCGGATCATGGCGGCGATTGATTCGGCTTCGGGGGCGGCGCGGCGGGGTCCTTGTCCATGTCGCGCTTGGTTCGGGCGATGAGGCGGGCGAGGCGGAGGATGTCCTTGTTGCCAGCGGCTTTGTCGAGTTCGCGACTCGCGTCGAGTTGCTGCTTTTGCAAGTCGAGGCGTTTTTTGGCCATTTCGATGGAGCAGGCCACGCGGTAGGTCTCCATGAGCCGCCGGAGCACCGCCGGATCGACCTGGTCGTCGAGGGAATTGTCCAGGACGCGCGAGGCGAGGATGCGGGGCAACATGCCGGCGCAGTCCTCTTTTTCATCGAGCGTGCGGCTCATTTCGAAGAGGGCGGCGAAGCGTTTGATTTTTCGGGCCCAATAGTAGAAGGCGGTGTAGCTGACACCGTGACCGTCGAGCTTGAAGAAGTCGAAGACGTCGTGGAAGGTCGGGGGCTGGCGATTGATGAGGGCCTGGACGATCTGGCGGCGGAGCTGCGGTTCGATTTTGGTGAGGATGGAGGAGCGGCTTTCCATCCGGTCGATGGCGTCGCAGAGTTCGGTGATGGTGTCGGGCATTGTCGGCCTCCTTTTTTCGGGGTCAGAAAAAAAACTTAAGTGGTTGAACTAGCCTGATAAAGTTGAATGGGATGGAGCGAATGCGGAACGCGGAATTCGGAATGCGGAATGGGCAGATTGGGAACCACAGAGACACAGAGGCGCAGAGACTTTTTTTGGGAGGCGATATTGGCTGGGATTTGCTGGGACGGGAGGCAGGGCGCAATGTCGAATTACGAACTACGAATGACGAAAGCATGAATGGCGCAATCATGGCACGGAATCTCCGAGGCAAGGCCATTCGCCGTTCGCTATGAGACGACGGCTTCGCCGCTCTTTTCTTGTTCCCTGCCCTCCACTCTTGCTCAGCGCTCCCTCAATTGACGAGTTTTTTGGAGGAATTCCTTAATTGGCGAGTGGGGGAGGGGTTAGGATAGGTGCATCGGTTAGGGCGTGGGCAGCATCCCATCACCAAAAACTTCGCAGGAGCAGGTTTCCGACGACGATGTACGCGTTACTGAATGGTTCCGGCCGGAAGAATGCCGGTGGGCTACTGGGATCGCCGATGAAGGGCCTTAGCATCCAGGCCATCTGAATTCCCACAAATGCGTAAAGTACGAACCAGAGTAATGCCATCAGTGTATGAAGGCCGCGACGCCTCACCAGGACGCGGTAGTAGCGCACGGTGATAACGTGCCCGGCGCAGGTTGCCAAGACAAACATTGCGGCATTCAGTAGCAATGCCGTTTGATAGCCCAAGCCTGAGACATAACAGAAAGCTGTAATTGGTGCGAGTGAAGCGAGCGCGATTGCCAGACCCGCTTGTCCGGAGAATATTGCTTGAAGGGCCTCGGGGAAGTCATCGCGAAGTCCCGCCACGGCGTTCACGACGTAGAAGACAGGAAGGCAGAGTGCGGTCGTGGCCAGCAAGAGCAACGGTAACTTGACCGCCGAGAAAAATACTAGCCATAGCCGCCCAGCGCCGAGATCGAGACTGAAACCGCCCATGGACGCGCCATAAATCGGGGAGATGGCAACGATCATCGCGGGCAGCCACCACCAGGGCCGATTCAGGGCCGCTGGGGCGAATGGTCCAGCGCCCCGAAGCAGATCATCCGTTCGTTGAAGTGCCAGAAGCATCGTCGCACCATCGTCCACTATTGTGAAAAGAGCGCGCGAAGATGAAGGAACGCAGATTCGAAAAAGTTGCCCTCGCGAGCACGAAACCACGCGAAGGGCAGATTGGGGCTACCGATAAAAGGTCGGAGTAGCCAGCCCATTTGGGCGCCGACCAGTGCGTAGATGATGATCCATACGCGAAAAATCGAGCGGGCCTGGCCCAGTGTGTGTTCAGGCGGGGAGAATTGTTGCTCTGGCGATAAGATGGTCGTCGATTCGGCCTTTGTGCTATCGGTATCGTCCGCCGCCGGTGCTTGAATCTGCTGGCTCGCGTGAAGGATGGAAAGACGCCGAAGTGTCCGCAGCAGAAAGCCGAGTCCGACAATGCCGCCGATGCTGAGTAGGAGGATGTTTAAAAGAATCATGAACGAATAACTCGTTGTGCTGAGCGTAAAGAATCCCAGAATTGGGCCCAGCGATGCAGCGACGGCGAGATTAACCACAATCGCCCCGACGAGGAGTCGAAGCGTCGAGAGAAACGAGAGTCGGCTGCCAAGAAGTGCGTTGAAGACATACAGAGAGGGGAATGTCACGATGAGCGTGAGCAGGAACATCGCGGGAAGCTTGAGGGTAGAGGCGAGTAGTTGCTTGTAGCCGCCTGGCGTGGCGTTGAATACGGCGAAGAAGCCCATGAAGACGCCGTAGATTGCTCCCATGAGGATCGCGATCGGGAAGAACATGCGAAGCGGGAGTTCAATCCGACCCTCGGCAAGTTCGCGTACGGCGGTCTTTTGTCCTCGGAGGAGGAGGTCGAGTTCGCGAAGCCATGAACGCATGAAGTATCTCCTGTGTGCCGCCTAGGGCATATAGGGCAGACGTCGATTCAGCGAAAGGGTGTGTCACACGACTATGACAACACGATCGGTCTGAAGAAAAGACGATGCAAGAGGCGAATACGTTCGGTCGGAATGACTTGGCTCGGCGCTCGTGAAGTTTCTAACTATGGCGGCGCTCGATGGTTAGAGTTTTTCTATTACTTCCTGGACTTCTTCGATCATGGCGTGGCAGCAACATTACGAAGGCAGATTCGCGACACACCCCGTTTCAACGGGATTTCCGCCGCAGGCGGGCTGCTAGCCCAGACCTTTAGGGCTGGGTGATCGGTGCCGCAACCATGACACCCCCCACCCCCCTCTGCCCGCCCGCGCGGCGGGCGGGCAGAGGGGGGTGGAGGGGTTCGTGAATGGGTCGTCTCGTTGACCAGGGCTAAAGCCCTGGCCTAATGGCCCTGCGGGGAAGGCCGTTGAAACGGCCTGAGAAGCACCAGTTCCGGTCTTTTCGCCCCTATTTCCTCACCTCAAACTCGGCGTCGATCACGTCGTCGACCTTCTAACCGGAGGGCGATGGGGTGGGGGCCGCCGGGTGAACTACCTGGGGTACCTGCGGGCGGGACGCCCGCTTTCCCCCCGCACTCGGCGGCGGCCTTGCTGCGCCGAACAGCTTCACTGCCTCCCAGAGGATCATCAGCGCCAGGGCGACCAGGACCACCGCCACCCACGGGACCGGGTCGGACGTCAGGCCGCTCGGGCCGAAGTGGCGGGCGATGATGCGGACCAGGGCCCATATGCTCATCACGTACATGAAGACCGTCGGGAGGCCGGTCACGTACCAGACCCATTTGGCGCGGCGGGTGCGCCAGAGCCAGACCGTCACGCCGAGGAGCGTCAGGGCGGCGAGGAGTTGGTTGCTCGCGCCGAAGAGGTCCCAGAAGACCCGCCAGACGGGGACGATCTTGCCGGAGGCGTCGGTCGATTGCCGGAGCAGGAAGAACAGCGGCACGCCGGCCGTCAGGGCGGTCGTGACGACACGGCCGGCTCGGCTGTGCCAGTTGAGCAATTCCTCCAGGACATAGCGGCCCAGGCGCGTGCAGACATCCAGCGTGTCATAGACGAACGTCGTGAAGGCCATCAGGGCGAACGAGACGCCGAAGGCCGCGGGGATGCCGAGCACTTCGAGAAAACTGCCGACGCCGGTCGCATAGAGGAAATTGGGCCGCGGGCTGCCACCTCCCAGCAGCGGCGAATCGGGCGCCAGTCGCATCACGCACGCCAGCGAGATGACTGCGACCATGCCTTCCATGAGCATCGCCCCGTAGCCGATCGCCTTCGCGTCGGTCTCGCGGCGGAGTTGCTTGGAAGTCGTGCCGGATGCGACGATGGAGTGAAAACCGGAGCAGGCCCCGCAGGCGATTACGATGAAGAGCATGGGGAAGAGCGTGTCGCCGCGCGGCGTCTCCCAGCCCGTAAAGGCGGGGTACTGCACGCGACCGCCGCCGAGGGCCAGACCGAGCGAACCGCCGATGAGCGCGGCGTAGAGGAAGTAGCCGCCGAGATGGCCGCGCGGCTGGAGCAGGAGCCACATGGGGAGGATGGAGGCGATGAAGCAGTAGACAAGCAGCGCGACGCCCCAGGCTTTCTGGGCCGTCGCAGCGTCGGTGGAGAGGATCGACGCGACATCGAAGGGGATGTACTGACCCACCCAGATTGCCACGCCGACGAGCGGGAGAAAGATGATCGTCGCGAGGTTGAGCGAGAGCTTTGTGTAGCGCAGCAGCAAGCCCATGATGACCGGCAGGGCGAGGTAGAGGAGCGAGGACGTGGCGATGCCCCCGCCGCTGACTACTTGTCCGCTTTCGAGCGCGATCGCGCCGATGAAGCTCGACGCGGTAATGTCGGTGAAGGCGACGACGATGTAGACGAGCGCGAACCAGACGAAGGCGAGGAACAGGACGTGCGAGCGGCGGGTCATGTGCTCGCGGACCACTTCGGCGATGGACCGGGCGCGATGTCGGATGGAGGCGACGAGCGACGTGATGTCGTGGACGCCGCCGATGAAAATGGAGCCGATCAGGATCCAGATCAGCGCGGGGAGCCATCCGAACATGACACCGGCGAGGATGGGTCCGACGATCGGCCCGGCCGCGGCGATGGCCGAGAAGTGCTGGCTCAGCAGGAACTTCGTTTCAATGGGGGCGTAGTCGACGTCGTCGCGCAAGGCGACGGCGGGCGTGGCGACGTTGGGGTCCAGCCGCAGCAGCCGGGCCAGAATCCGCCCGTACACGCGATAGGCGACGAGCAGGCAGACGGCCGAAAGAACCACCACGGCGAGTAGGGAGTTCATGCGGGAATTATACCGAAGTTCGACTTTGCCTGGTCGGCCCTTGACGGGCATGCTAAGATGCTGTTTGGTTGATTCGGGAGCGGCGCGGTCATGGTTTCGGGTTCGCTTTCACCTTTAGTTACGGCCTCCGTCTGGACGGTTGTCTCGCACAACTGGGCCCTGTTCTCCATTTTCCTCACTCTGGTCCTGCTGGTCATCATCCCGGTCCTGATCCTGGTGAAATACCTGCGCATCTGCCTGAATATCATCCGCGACACGGAGCCGCCGCTGTCCGCGCCGCAGTTCGGCTTCGACCGCATCCCGGGCGACGAGAAGGATTTTTATGCGGCGGACGGCGTGCGCCTACGGGGCGTCTTCATGCACCCGCCGCCCAACGTCGAGCGTCGCGGGATCATCATCTTCGCCCCGGAGTTCAAGAGCGACCGCTACAGTTGTGCACGCTATTGCCGGCCTCTGATCGCCGCCGGATACGATGTGTTCTCCTTTGACTTCCGCGGACACGGCCAATCCTCGCCCGAAGAGGGCTACACCCCCCGCCAATGGACCAGCGACCGCGAAGTGGCGGACATGACCGGGGCGATCTCGTACATCGAGCAATGGCTCGAAGACCACGGCCGGCCGATCGAGATCGGCCTGTTCGGGATTTCGCGGGGGGCGTGCGCGGCCATTCTGGCCAGCGCCCAGAACGCGTCGGTCAAGGCGATCATCACGGACGGCGCGTTTTCCAGCGACTGCACACTGGAGCACCTGATGCGGCGCTGGGCGAAGATCTTCGCCAAGGTCAAGATCGTGTATGAGAACCACCCGCCGGAGTTCTGGCGTTTCCTGCGCTGGTGCCTGTTCCTCACCTGTCGAATCAAGCTGGGATGCACCTACCCCTCCGTTCGCAAGTCGCTGATGCGGATGGTGCCGCGCCCGATGCTGCTCATTCACGGCGAGCGCGACAGCTATATTCCCGTCGAGCAGTCGCGACTCTTGTATGCGCTGACCGCGCAGCCCAAGTTCCTCTGGGTCGTCCGCGGCGCGAAGCATAATCAGTCAGTGGACGTGCTACCGGCGGAGTACGCCCGACGGACGGTGCAGTTTTTCGGCCGCTATCTGTCGCGTCATGAAGACGTGGCCAACATCTACAACGAACGCCTCTTCGTCGAGACCGCGCTGAGCGAGATGTTCCGCCACGATGATGCGTCCTCCGACCGCGCCAAGAGTGCGAGAATCGTCGGTCTGCCGCAGGACCGGCTTCCGCCGCGGCTGGTTCCCGCCGAGCCTGCTTCGGGACCCGCGACATCCGATCGTTTGTAAGCCGCACGACTCCCCCGGATGTCCACTCATCGCAACGGCGGGTAGAATCTCCGCTGTGCCCTCACGATCCATCCTGGATTCGGTCCTCGCCAAGATCGGCGCGCTGCATGCGGCGTCGATCACGCGCCGGTTTTCGCGCGCGGTCGCGAACGCCACGCGCGTGCAATCCGACCTGCTGGCGGAGCTGCTGGCGGCGGGGGAGGGCAGCGACTTCGGCCGGGACCACGGGCTGGCATCCATCCGCGACTATCGCGAATTTGCGAGGCAGGTCCCGATCCGTTCGTACGCCGACTTGGAGCCGTACATCGAAAAGGTCCGAAATGGCCACGTCGGCGCGCTCTTCTCGCCGCAAACGCGAATCCTCATGTTTGCCCTGACCAGCGGGACCACGGCGCGGCCCAAGTACATCCCGATCACGCCGCGCGTGCTGGCCGACTGCCGCGCCGGCTGGAATATCTGGGGGCTCAAGGCGCTGCTCGACCATCCCGGGACGATGCTTCGCCATATTCTGCAGGTGACGAGCCCGATGAACGATCACTCGTCGCCCTCGGGCCTGCCGTGCGGCGCCATCACGGGACTCCTGGCCGCGACGCAAAAGCGCCTCGTTCGGCGCTATTACACCTCGCCCCCGTGCGTTGCGAACATTACCGATTCCGTCGCGAAGTACTACACCATTATGCGGCTGGCGATCCCGCGCGACGTGGCCTGGGCTGTCACGGCGAACCCGGCCACGCTCCTGTTGCTGGCTAAGACCGGCGATGAGCACCGCGAACAGTTGATCCGCGATATTCATGACGGGACACTCAGCGCATCGATGGCGGTCGACGGGGGCATCCGCGCGGCGCTCCATTCCCGACTCGAACCTGATCCGGACTGCGCCCGGCGGCTGGAGACCATTGTCGCGAAGCACGGCGCGCTGTATCCCAAGCATTACTGGCGATTGGGGTATGTTGCCCACTGGACCGGCGGGACGATGGGCCTGTACCGCGATCAGTTTCCGCGTTACTTCGGCGACGTCCCGGCCCGCGATATCGGGTTGATCGCCAGCGAGGGGCGGATGTCGATCCCGGTGGATGACCACACCCCAGCGGGGATCCTCGCCGTGACGAGCCAGTTCTTCGAGTTTATCCCGGCGTCGGAATATGGGGGATCGAATCCGACGGTCGTTCGTAGTCACGAATTGACGATCGACGAGGAGTATTTCATCGTCCTCACCAACGCGAGCGGGTTGTATCGGTACGATTTGGGAGATCGCATTCGCGTGGTCCGGCGGGTCGGCGAGGCCCCGCTGATCGAGTTCCTCAGCCGCGATGCCCATAGCTCTTCGATGGCCGGAGAGAAACTTACGGAAGATCAGGTCGTGGCGGCCATGGAGGCGGCGAGCCCGGCCACCGGGAAAATCGTAGATTTCGTATTGGCGCCGCGCTGGGCAGACCCGCCCTACTATCGCCTGTATGTGGAGTCCGCGAGCGTTCGAGCGGAGGCCGCGCTGGCCCGCCGTGTGGACGAGGCCCTGTCGAAGATCAACCTTGAGTACGGCTCCAAGCGAGCGACGCTGCGTCTCGGAGAGGTGGAGACGGTCGGCCTGCCTGCCGGCGCCCTGGCGCAGCGCGACATGGAACTTCGCCGCGCCCGATCGGGCACCAGCGAGCAGTTCAAACATCAATACCTTCTGTCGCGGCCGGAGCTGGACGGTGATCTTGCGCAGTTGGCGGTCGATCGGGCGGCGGTGGGGGCCGTCCACCAGTCGCCCGGGCGACTAAACTCCGGATCTGCGACATGATGCACTCACAAGATATGCCGCCGCAAGACTTCGCGCCGGCTGCGCGACCTGTCGCGCGACCGATGGCAGCGGTGCCGGCGCAGGAACCGCCTCCGATGGCGCGGGGAGGAGATTGGGCCCCGGCGATGACGCGAGTTCAGGCCGGCCTCGACATCCTGGCGATCATTGTCCTCAACTTTCTACTCCAGGTCGGCCTTTTTACGACCGGGATCCCCGACATGCTCTCGCGGCAATTTCCGACATTGGGCCCATTATGGGTCAGCGTATGCATCGGAGTGATGGCGCTGATCGCCGTGGCCCTGGTCGTGCGTGTGCGCCGTCAATCGGCGGCTGCCGTCGGGCTGGTGCGTGCGTCACCCTGGCGCGTGCTGGGCTATGCATCCCTTGCGATCCCGGTATGTTGGGCGGCCCTATTGATTACCGTACCGCTTTTCATCTGGATCGCCGGCCGAAGCATGGAAGGCCTCATTGAAGAACGAGCGGAGTTTTTTGCAGAGGTGCCGCACCTGGCGATCTGGCAGGCGGCCTTCTTTTCCGCCTTTGTGGGACTCCACGAAGAGGTGCTCTTCCGCGGCTTCATTTTGGGCAGGCTCAAGGCCCTTTTTCGCTCCAACGTCGCCGCGGTGCTGATCAGCAGCCTGGTGTTTGGCCTCCTTCACTTCTACCAGGGGCCTATCGGCGTCGTCCAGACGACCAGCGTTGGCATAGTTTTTGCTATGGTGGTTATCCGCTCCGGAAGCCTGTGGCCGGCGATCCTTGCCCATGCGGCGTTTGATACGATCGGTTTGGCCCTAATTCCGTGGCTGGAAAGGACTTTGCCAGAGTTGTTGGAGCAGGCGACCAGCGCACCAACGAGCATGCCATAGTCGGAATGTCTCGTTTTCGGGCGCGGGCGTGCCGCGGGAACCTCGGCTAGAATGTGATTCTTTATGGAAATGCGAAATTTCGACGTCGGGCGTCGGGCTAACCCCTTCACGTCCATCATCAATCTTTTCGACAGCATCTGGCTGGGTATTTTCTGGATTGCCGCCATCGTCGTGTACGCCGCGGTCGGTTCGGCCGTGCCCATTTTTCGGCAGGAATTCGAACTGACCGAGTTTCAGTACTTCAACCACTGGCTCTTCGTGACGATCATCGGCCTGTTCTGTGTCACGCTCGTCGTCACTACGCTTCGGCGGATCAAATTCAATCTTCGCAATCTCGGTGTATTGACCGTGCACACCGGACTGCTTCTGCTTTGCGCCGGCAGCGTCGTTTATTTCGGCCGCAAGGTGGAGGGCGATGTTTGGCTCGACGCCCCGGCGATCCGCGTGATCTCCGTCGATCGCTTCCGCAGCGATCCGGAGCGGGCCGTCGTCGGTCAATTCGTCGCGCGGGAAGGCAAGACCTGGGAAACGACGATGCCGGCCCTCGGCGGCCGCCATCGCGTGCAGGTGACGTCCGTCAGCCATCAGGGGCTGACCACGGCGCAGCGCGTTACGCTCAAGGCGACCGTCGGCGACGGCCCCGAACAGACGATCGAGCTGGATCAATCCAAGGAAGGCGGCGCATTCGCCAAGCTGGGCGACAAGCTCGCGCTGGCCCTGGCCCCCGCCAATATCGCCGACTCCTTCTACGACGAGACCACGCCGATCCTCGCCATCGAGAGCCGGGGGCACACCGAGACGTTCGAAATACCAGGGCTGCCCTATTACAAGGAGCGGTTCATCCCCACGGACGAGCCCGTCGTCGACATCGGCGGAAAGGTGGTCGAATCCGATCGCCAGTTGGCGCTTCGACCGTTCGAGTATTGGCGGATGCCGATCGCGCTCAGCGATCCGCAGCGGGCGATGAGCACGGACTGGCCGGTGGAGATCACGATCGACGGCTACCTGCCCTATGCCAAGCTCGAACCGCGGCCGGTCCCCGGCGGAGAACGCGTCATGCCGCTTGCCCGCATGGGTTTGGGGCTGGCTTCGGCCAATCCGGCGATTTCCGACTGGGTGGTCCCGCAGATGCCCGATCGCTCCATGATCGAGTTGCCGGCCGGCCCGATGGCGGAGTTTCGCTGGATTGATGCGGACAAGGACATCGACGCCGAATGGACCAAGTCCGTCGCCGGTCGCCACGTGCTGGAGGTCTTTGTCAAAGACAAGAATGTCAGGCAGACCTTCTACGTCAGCGAGGGCCAATCGATCAAGGTCGAAGGCACTGAGTATTCGCTCTCCATCGAGCAATTGCAGCCGAGCTGGCCGCTGATGAGTGTCGGGTTTCAGAATGCGCGCACGCCCATCGCCCTCGTGTGGGTAGAGGGGCCGAATCAGAAATTCCAGCGATCCGTGCTGGACCGCTACCCGGCGCTCAATCAGGATCGCGACCGACAGGGGCAGCGGATCGATCCCGCCAAGGCCCTCGTTGATGAGAATATTGAACTGCGCTACTTCGATGCCTCGCGCGATCGCTACGTGGTGGTCGCCGGCGAGTTCCTCGCGCCGACATTGATTCACACCGCGCCCGGCGGCAAGCGGACGGTCAAGCCCCTCGCCGCCAAGGCGACGGAGCAATCGGAGAGCGGGTCGACATTCGTCTGGAGCGATTACATCACGAACCCGCGTTTCGAGACTCAGGCAGTAGTCATTCCCGAGCGCAACCGCCGGCCGTTCGGCACGGTCCGCCGCGGAGAATCGGCCATCCGCGTCCACCTTCGTTCCACCAAGGGCGACTGGGAACGGCGCATATGGGTGCCTTTCAGTCTGTATAACACCATGCACGATGGGACGGCGCCGACGGCCGTGGCGAATGTGCCCGAGTTGGGCGAACTGCGTTTCATCTACGGTCGAGCGATTCGCCCGCTGCCCGCGCGGCTCGCGCTGGAATGGTTGCAGACCGACTTCTATCCGGGGCGTCAACAGCCCAGCGGCTGGGCGAGCCATATTCGCAAACAGGACTTCGACTCGAACGCCGTCGTGCGCGACAAGGCGTGGTTGAACAACACGGCGCGCGCGGGAGAGTGGACGCTCTTCCAGTCGCAGGCGTCGGGCGACCATGAATCGTGGACCGTTCTGGGGGTTGGGAATCGTCAGGGCGTACTGACCATGCTGGCCGGTTGCACGCTGATTACTCTGGGCATGCTGTATGCGTTCTGCGTTAAGCCGATTTTGATCCGGCGCCGCAAGCAGGAGTTCGCGAAAATGAAAAACGAGGATGACGAGGGCGGCGCGGGCGACGTGCGGACTTCGCCGGCGTTGCGCCGACCGGTCGCTGTCCAGACGGCCCTAATCTGGCTTCTTGCGGTCTGCACTTGGATTACAACGGGCTGCTCGCCAGACGAAGTTGAAGAACTTCCGATTACAGCTCAACCACTGGCTGCAGTCGCGCCGGAGATCGATGTTCAAACATTGGGTTCGCTGGCCATCCAGCATAGCTGGCGCTACTCCACCATCGACTCGTGGGCCCGCGACGCCGTCAAGAGCGTCCACGGGGCCAAGCCGCTCTACGGGCTCGATCCCGTCGTTGCCGCGGTCGAACTGATGTTCAACGTCAACGCCTACCACGACCAGCCCATCATCTATATCAAAGACCGGGCGCTGCTCAAGGAATTGACCGCGCATCCTGTCCAGGTGACGGATGAGGAGCAATCGCGAATCGTGAAAACAGGCATGGTGAGCTTCGATTTTCTTGCCTCGCCCCAGGTCTCCGCGCGGATTGAGCAGATGTCGATGGACATGCTCAAGAAAACCGCGATGGACCGGTTGTCCAACGCCCTGGGTCATTATCAGAGCCTGTCCCGCACCTGCACGATCGTCCCCAATCCGGGCGGCGAGCACGATACTCCCTGGATTTCCGTCGGCGAACTCGATCAACATGCGATGAGTCTACCGGCCGGCGGAGGCTCGGATCTCTTTGCCCTCTACGCCAATTGGAAGAAGGCCTGGCTGGCCCGCGATGTCGCCGGGATCAACGCTTCGATCAAAAGCCTCGATCAATTGCTCCCGACGCTGGCCCCCGCCGGGCTCTATCCGACGCCGGCGCAACGCAGTGCCGAGGTGACCTACCGCCGCATCGGACTCATCCGTTACGGCTGGGTCTGCTACATCGTCGCGTTCTTTGTCTCGATCTTCGCTGTCGCGACGCGCTACGGATGGGTCCGGGTCGTCGGGCTCATCTTCCTCCTCGGAGCGGTTGGCCTGCACGGCGTCGATATCGCCATGCGTTGGAACGTCATTGGCCGCATCCCCGTCGCCAACATGTACGAGGCGGTCGTCTCCTCCACCTGGGTCGGCGCGGTCTTTGGCCTGGTCCTCGAACTGTTCCTGAAAAAGCGGGTGTATCTCCTGAGTTCCGCGCTGCTGGGCTTCTTTGCCCTGGCGCTGCCGGAACTGCTGCCCAACGTCGTCGATAACAAGCTCGGCGGCATGATGCCCATCCTCGATGACATCATGCTTCGCATCCACACCGTCCTGATCATCTCCAGCTACGCCGTCATTACGCTGGCCTTCGGCGTCGCCAATTGCTACCTCTTTGTCTCCGCGTTCCGCGATCGATCCGCATTGGCGCAGGGGACCATCGGCGCACAGGCCGGCGCCATCGCCACGCTGGTCATGGCCAAGATGGGCTACATGGACGCGCTCAGCGTGCCCTACTTCATTACCGCCTTTATAGGTCTGATCGGCGGCGGCATCTTCCTGGCCCGCGGACTGTGCGGGATGCTGCTGCGCCCGCGCGAGCGAGCCCCGGTGGTCGCTGCGGAAGGCTTCCCGGTTAAAGCCAACCTGCTCGAAGAATTCGACCTTTCCCATCGCGTGCTGCTCTACACCGCCACGATCGCGCTATTCGTGGGTCTGGTTCTCGGGGCGGTCTGGGCGGATTATTCCTGGGGCCGGCCCTGGGGCTGGGACCCGAAGGAGGTCTTTGCCCTTAATACGTGGCTGATCTACGCCATCCTGATCCATGCCCGGTTCGTCACGCGCAAGCGGGCCTTGTGGACGAGCGTCCTGTCGGTCTTCGGCTTTGCGGCGATGCAGTTCAACTGGTGGGTGGTGAATTTTTACATCGTGGGCCTGCACAGCTACGCATAATGACGGTATAATCTCCCTTTTCGACGGGCGGGCCTCACCGCGCAAGACCGCCGACGCCGGGATCCAAGGAGGTCTTCCAATGCACCGACGTTCCGCAACGGCTATTTCTTTCATCCTACTGGGTGCGTTTTTTCTGACGCTGGCGCTCGCGGGGCCGGCTGCGGCGCAGGATGGCGAGCCGTCCAAGTCTCGCAAATCTTCAAAGTCCGGATCGTCGAAATCGACGAAGGACGCATCGCCGGGCCGCGACAAAGTGGAAATGTCGGACATCCCCGCCGACACCGCGGCCGAGAAGAAGGCGCTCAAGGAGCTGGGAAACGAAGCGTTCAAGCTCAAGCGAACGATGCACTACTCTGTCGTGTACAACACGAGTGACGAGGACGTGAGGACCTTCGGACTGGCCATCGAGCAGACCTATCGATCCTGCATCAAGTACACCCAGAAACTGGGATTCGACGCCCACGCCCCCAAGAAGAAGCTCATCATCTATTACTTCGAGGAGCACGGCGACTACAACGGCCACTCCAAGAAAGTCGGCGTGGGAGAGATGCCGCAGTCGACGCCCGGTGTTTATGTGCCCGAACTGAACATCAGCATGTTCTACAATTTCCGGAACCAGGACAGTTTCAAGAAAGCCCGCCAGGACGCCGAGGCGAAGATCGACCAGTTAAAGGGGCGGCTCAAGCAGGGCAATCTTACGCCGCAGGAGCGGCGGCAGATCAACCAGGAGATCAAGAACGCGCGAAGCCACGCCAACTGGAGCACGACGATCGGCGGGGACGTGAGCGAATCCATCGTTCAGCACGAGGTCGCCCATCAGGTGTTGTGGAACATCGGCTTTCACAACCCGAAGGTCTTCATCGCCAACCCGCGCTGGTTTGCCGAGGGCACGGCGATGATGTTCGAGCCGATCAGCACGGGCACCAGCGCCAATTTCGGCGCACTCAATTCCGACCGGCTCAAGGAGTATCAGGCCCTGGAGCAGGCCAAGGGCCTTGTCCCCGTGAAGGAATTCATTTCGCACGCCGGCTGGTTCGGCCCGGCGACGATCGGTCAGGCGTACGCCCAGAGTTGGGCCCTGGTTCACTACCTCAACCGGGCCAAGCGCAACCAGGTCAAGGCGTACGTCGAGATCATTAACAAACGCCCCAAGACCTACAAGTCGACGCCCGAACAAGAGATCAAGGACTTCGAGACCGCCTTCGGCAAATTGGACCGCAAGTGGGAGGATGCGTGGAAGAGCTGGATGAAGAGGGTCCGCTGACGGGTGATTGCATCTTCCGGGGGGCTTATGACGTGGAACTGCGGCGGTTCTTGTTCCAGATGCCGATGACGATCAGACCGAAGGCGAGGAGGCGCATGATGTACAGAGAGGTCTGCGGTTCGTCGCGATCGGCGAAGGCGAGGGCGAGCCAGTTGAGTCCCAGGGCCAGGAAGGCGGCGGAAAAGTAAATGAAGAGGGTGTCGCGCGATCGCCGCCAATATCTCAGGAAAAACAGGCTGATGATCGCGCTGGCCATGACCAGCGCCCCGTAGGTGAATTCCTGCATAAGAAGGGCCTCCCGCTTACTCCGCATCCCAGATCATGCCATATAGCAACAAGAGCAGGCTGCCGAGCGCCATGTAGCCGCGCAGGTCCGAGAGGTTGACGTCGGGCAGGACCACCTTGTCGATAAACAGAAGCAAATTATTGCCCGTCAGGCCGATGAAGCACAGGCTGCTCCAAAGGAGCAGCCGGGCGCGGGTCCGGCGGTAGCCGCGCCAGAGCAACACCGCGCACGCGAGACTCATGAGACCGCAAAGCGCGTATACCACCTCAGCCATCTTGGTTCTCCTTCCTGAGCCGAAACGCGTCGGCGAAGGATTGGATGGAGTCGGTCGGCACCGAGAAGAGAATCTGGATGATCGAATGCCGGCGCTCCGGATAGATTGCCGCTAATTGGGAGACGAGGTTCGATAGGGCCTCGGTCCGCGGCGCGTAGCGGAATCGGGCGGGTTGGCTGTCCGAATTCGCGACCAGGCCCTGCGCGAGCAGCAGCCTGAGTTCGCGTTCCGCCCATTCCGAAGCGGCGCGCAGCTCATGGGCCAATTCTTGAGCGGTCCATTCGCGTTGCGGGTCAACGTGCAGCAGAAGCAGCAGGCGGATCCCACTGATCGAGCGCATGTGCTCGGAGATAAAGCTTCGGACCTCCAGAGGGATCGGATCGGGTGTCAACGCGCCGTGCTCCTCCGTTGTCCCGCTTCGCCTGACCGCGGACTCCCCCCACCCAGCTCGATGTTACGGACATCGAGCCGAGTGGAGAAGTCCGAAAGGTGACATTAAATATTTTTTATGTGCGATGGTGGCTACACGAAGAGGTTAACGTCGGCCCGTGCGGCCGCATCGAGATAGGCGCCGACGCCGCCGACTTCGATCCCGTCGATCAGCTCGTCGCGGCGAATGCCCATGACGTCCATGGACATCGCGCAGGCGACGAAGCGGACGCCGCCGGCCATCGCCGATCTCAGGAGATCCGCCGGCGCGGCGACGCGCTTGTCACGCATCGTCTTTTTCATCATGGCCGTCCCCATCCCGCCCATGTTCAGCCTGGAGAGCGAGAGCTTCTCAATGCCGGCGGGCATCATTCGGCCGAACAGGCGGTCGAGCAGCGGCTTGCCGTGAGTCGATGTGCGGGGCTTGCGAAGCACGTTGAGCCCCCAGAAGGTGAAGAATAGCGTCACCTTCTGGCCCATCGAGGCGGCGCCGTTGGCGATGATCAGGGCGGCCATCACCCGGTCCAGGTCGCTGGAGAAGACCACGATGGTCTTGTCGTTGCAAGGCCCCATCGAAGAGGGTCCACCGGCGGGCTGCGGTTGGGCGGCGACGGCGTGTTTGCGGATCGTGGCGACGTAATGGCCGTTTTCGGGGCGGACTTCGATCAATTCGTTGCCGGTCTGGCGGCACCAGGCGGGCGCATCCGTCGCAAAACCGGGATCGGAGGCCCGGACGCGAAGTACGTCGCCGTCATGGAGCGATTTGAGCGTGTCGCAGAGCGCGACGATCGGGCCGGGGCATTGCTGGCCGCGGACGTCCAGTTCCCTTGTCGCCGGAGTCGTAGTTTTCGGTGCCGGCGTGCCACATGCCGTTGGCGCCGGTTGAGCCATGGCCGGCGGCATCGGATGAAAGGCCTTGTAGGTCTTGTAGCCGCCCGAGAGATTGGCGACATCGAAGCCGAGTTGCGAAAGGACGCGGGCGGCGGTGTAACCGCGCTGACCGACGGCGCAGTAGGAGATGATGGCTCTATTTGCGGGCAGTTCCGAGCGCCGCCGGCGAATTTCGTCAATGGGAATGTGCAGCGAACCGGGAATCGCGCCGGCGTCGTGCTCCGCCTTCGTGCGGACGTCGAGCAAGACGCCGTCCGGGATTCGATCGGCGTGGACAATATTCACGTCACCGCGCAGGACGTTGGCCGCGATGAAGCCCGCCATGTTGAGCGGGTCCTTGGCCGCGCCGAACTGCGGCGCATAGGCCAGTTCCAGCTCCTCCAGATCGTAAACGGTCATCCGCGCCTGGATGGCCGTCGCGAGCACGTCGATCCGTTTGTCCACGCCCTCGCCGCCGGTAATCTGCGCACCGAGAATCCGCCCGTCCGGCCTCGCGAAGAGAAGCTTGATGGACATTTGCTCTGCGCCGGGAAAGTAACCGACGTGATGTGCGGGATGGAGGTAGATTTTTTCGTAGTCGAGCCCGGCTTTGCGCAGGACTTTTTCGCTTGCACCGGTCATCCCGACGACCAGGTCAAAGACGCGGACGATGCTCGTGCCCTGCGAGCCGCGATAGACGCTGCTTCGGCCGAAGATGTGGTCGGCGGCGATGCGTCCCTGGCGATTGGCGGGACCGGCGAGCGGGATGATCGTGTCGGCGTTTGTGATGTAGTCCCTGGTGATGACGGCGTCGCCGACGGCGTAGATGTCGGAGTCGCTGGTCCGCAGGTGCTCGTCCACGACGATGCCGCCGCGATCTCCGATCTTCAGGCCGGCCTCCTTCGCAAGGCCCGATTCCGGCCGAACGCCAATGGACAGAACCACGAGATCGGCCGTGAGCGAAGTCCCGCTCTTGAGCTTTGCGGTCACCGCGCTGGCGGCATCCTCAAAGGACTCGACCGCGTTGGAGAGGTGAAGGTCCACGCCGTGCAGCGCGAGTTGCTCGACCGCGGCGGCCGCCATCTCCTTGTCCAGCGGCGGCATGACCTGGTCGAGCATCTCGACGAGGTGGACGGTCAGGCCTTTTCGCCGGAGGTTCTCGGCCATCTCCAGTCCGATGAACCCGCCGCCGATGACGAGGGCGGACTTGGCGACATCGGCCGCCGCCTTGATCCGATCCATGTCGGGGATGTTGCGCAACGTAAAGATCTTCGGATGGTCGATGCCGGGCAGCGGCGGGCGGATCGGCGCGGCGCCCGTCGCGAGGATGAGCTTGTCGTAGGGTTCGTCGTACTCGCGACCGTCGTCGAGGCTGCGGACCCGAACTTTTTTAAGGGCGCCATCGATCGCCACGACCTCCGTCCGTACGCGGACGTCGAGGTTGTGCCGGGCCTTGAGGCTCTCGGGCGTCTGGAGCAGGAGCTTGGCGCGATCGGCGATTTCGCCGCCGACGTGATAGGGCAGACCGCAGTTGGCGAAGGAGACGTAGGGACCGCGTTCGAAAACGACGATTTCCGTTGTTTCAGAGAGCCGCCGGGCCCGGGCCGCCGCAGTCGCGCCGCCGGCCACACCGCCGATGATGACGAGTTTCTTGATGGAGGACATGATGCAGATTCCTTTACTTGTCCGGTCAATCTCACATTTCCTGTTTTCGGATGCAATCAATGATGTGCAGTGCACTGGGGTTGGCGACCTTGTAATAGACAATCTTGCCGTTGCGCTCGGCGGCCAGCAGACCGTGCGCCCGCATGAGGTTGAGGTGCTGGCTGCACGCCGCCTGGGGCAGATCGATCCGCCGGGCGAGTTCGCCGACGGAGAGTCGACGGTGGGCGAGGAGTTCGACGATCTTGAGCCGGTGGGGATGGGCCAGGACGCGAAAGGCGGCGGCGCAGCGGGCCAGGACGGCGTGGGGGATTTCCGGGGCGGGTCGCTTATTCATCATATAATCATTATATCATGAGTTTATGATATGTCAAGCGTCCGCCGCAACATCGGACGGCGGCGGGGCTTATCGCACCCGCGCCGGGCGGCGAACCATGCGGCCGGCACGAACTCTCAGTTGGAGATAGGGATGGCACAGTCTGTCCGTGAAACGGGCAGGCCGTGTTGGATTTCGGCGCGTTGGGACACCACGGCCTCGCTGCTGCGAGACCGTGCCACCCGAGCGGGCGAACGAGGCGGACGATTAGAACAGCGGATAAATGAACGGCGCGGCGCCGGTCGAGCCGAGGGCGATGATGACGCCGATGCCGACCATGGCCAGAAGGATCGGCAGGAGCCACCACTTCTTGTTGTGCTTGAGAAAATCCCAGAACTCCGCGGCCAGGCCCATCCGCTCCGCTTCCGCGGCCTTTTGAAAGTCGTTCGACTGATCCGGCGACTCTGTTGGATTGTCTGTCATGATGGAATTCCGAATGCGCCTTCGGTCTCAGTCACCGGACGCATGTTCTCTGGGGCAACGGTCGAAGTCGCGCTCTGCGTGCGCCGCGTTGCATCCCCCAGAGGTTCGGGGCTGTATTCCGGAACGATCGCACAGAGCCGCTCCCGCAGCGCCTCGGCTGGAAGCATGTCGGCCGCCGCCACCAGCTCGTCGATCACACGGCAAATCCGGGTCCAGTCTTCCTTGCGATTGCGCCAGATGTATATCTGATCGTGACGGGTGGGGCTCATGTCCTCCCCGCGCACGCTCAGCTCTTCAAACAGCTTCTCGCCCGGC